>NZ_BCBW01000055.1:0-42451 GCF_001315805.1 Olleya sp. ITB9 | reverse complement strand
GACCGTAGCAGTAACAAGTACAGTAGATTGTGATGGAGACGGAGTAACAGATGCAGATGAAACCGCATCAGGAACAGATCCAAACGATCCATGTGATTATAACGTATCAGACATAAGTGTAGCAGTAACAAGCACAGTAGATTGTGATGGTGACGGAGTCACTGATGCAGATGAGATCGCATCAGGAACCAATCCAAATGATGCTTGTGATTATAATATTGGTAATATAACAGTACCAGTAACAAGCACAGTAGATTGTGATGGTGATGGTGTTACAGATGCAGATGAGATAAACGGACCAGATGGTGATCCAACCACACCAGATGCAACTGATCCAAATGATCCATGTGATTATGATGTTTCTAGTATAACCGTTGCAGTTACTAGTACAGTAGACTGTGATGGAGATGGTGTAACAGATGCAGATGAAATAGCAGATGGAACAGATCCAAATGATCCTTGTGATTTTAATATAGGAAGTATTACAGTAACTCCATCTGGTGATTACATAAGATCTGATTGTGATGGAGATGGTGTGTCTAATGGAGATGAAATAGCAACAGGAACCGATCCACAAGATCCATGTGACTATGATAGTTCAATTCAAGATATAGCTATAGTAAGTACTTCATGGTTAGGAGCAGATTGTGATGGAGATGGTGTTTCAAATGGTACAGAACTTAATGATGGTACAGATTCATTAGATTCTTGCGATTATCTAGTTAATAGTCAGGATTTAAGTATTGTTACTTCTCAATGGAATGATTTAGATTGCGATGGTGATGGTGTTATTAATGGTGATGAAATATTAGATAATACCGATCCAAATGATGCTTGTGATTATGATGTAGCAAATGTAACTGTAGCAGTAACCAGTACAGTAGATTGTGACGGTGATGGTGTAACGGACGCAGATGAAATCGCAAACGGAACCAATCCAAACGACCCATGTGATTATAACGTATCAGATGTTACAGTAGCAGTAACAAGTACGGTAGATTGTGATGGTGACGGAGTAACAGATGCAGATGAAATAGCATCAGGTACCAATCCAAATGATGCCTGTGATTATAATATTGGTGACATAACAGTGCCAGTAACTAGTACAGTAGATTGTGATGGAGATGGAGTAATTGATGCAGATGAGATCAATGGACCAGATGGTGATCCAACGACACCAGATGCAACAGATCCAAATGATCCATGTGATTATGATGTTTCTAGTGTAACCGTAGCAATAACTAGTACAGTAGACTGTGATGGAGATGGTGTAACAGATGCAGATGAAATAGCAGATGGAACTGATCCAAATGATCCATGTGATTTTAATACAGGAAGTATTACAGTAACTCCTTCAGGAGACTACTTAAGTTCTGATTGTGATGGAGATGGCGTGTCTAATGGAGATGAAATAGCAACAGGAACCGATCCACAAGATCCATGTGATTATGATGCTTCTGTACAAGATTTAACTATTCTTACAGTGGAATGGTTAGGAGCGGATTGTGATGGAGATGGAGTATCGAATGGTACTGAAATAGGAGATGGAACAGATCCACAAGATCCATGTAATTATTTAGTGAGTAGTCAAGATTTAACAATAGTAACAACTGAATGGAATACATTAGATTGTGATGGTGATGGCGTTACTAATGGAGATGAGATACTAGATGGAACCGATCCAAATGATCCTTGTGATTTTGTAGTTGGAAGTCAAAGCTTAACAACGTCTGGAGACTTTATGGTAGCAGATTGTGATGGCGATGGAGTAACTAATGAAGATGAAATTACAGACGGAACCGATCCAAATGACCCATGTGATTTTTTAACAACTAGTATAAGTGTTTCTGCAAGTGATGAATGGGATGCTTTAGATTGTGATGGCGATGGAGTTATTAATAGTCAAGAGCTTTTAGACGGAACCGATCCACAAGATCCATGTGATTATGATCCATCTAGTCAAGATTTAACAATAGTTACATTTAGTTTTGATGACTTTGATTGTGATGGTGATGGAGTAACTAATGGTGATGAAATTTCAGATGGGACTGATCCTAATGATCCATGTGACTTTATTTTAACAAGTCAGACAACAATGCCTAATGATGCATGGAATACTGCAGATTGTGATGGTGATGGTGTAACTAATGAAGACGAAGTCTTGGATGGTACAGATCCACAAGATTTATGTAGTTTAATAGTTTCAAGTCAAACTATTCCAACTAGCTCAGCATTTGAGAATGCAGATTGTGATGGCGATGGTGTAACTAATGGAAATGAAATTCTTGATAATTCAGACCCTAATGATCCATGTGATTTTATATTAACTAGTCAAACAGTAACACCTTCTGAAGACTGGGATTCTATAGATTGTGATGGTGATGGTGTAGACAACGGAACAGAACTTATGGATAGTACAGATCCAACGGATGCTTGTGATTTTGATTTTGAAAGTCAAGATATATCAATTGTAAGTGAGGATTGGTTAAATTCTGATTGTGATTGTGATGGATTAGGTGATGGCTTTACCAATGGAGAAGAATTAGCTGATAACAATGACAATGGTACTCCAGATTATGCAGAATGTAATAATGGAGATCCAGAGGCTGAAGATGGATTAAACATCTTTGATATCATGACACCAAATGGAGATGGAAATAATGATGTATTTGTTATTAGTGGTATTGAAAATTATCCAAATAATACTTTACAGATTTATAACCGTTGGGGAGTTGAAGTCTATAACGTCGATGGTTATGGGACCAACAACAATTTCTTTAGAGGTGTATCAGAAGGACGAGTTACAGTTCAAAAAGATGAGAAATTACCAGTAGGGACTTATTATTATGTATTGACTTATGTTAACAATCAAGGTAATTCAGTACAAAAAGCAGGACCATTATACATTAATAGAAAATAAATAAAATAATTCCAGTAGTTCATAAATTAGGGCTACTGGTTTAAATTCAAATTACATATGAGAAATTATTTCATACTATTTTTAGGCTTATTTTCACTGGGATTTTATTCTAATGAAAGTCATGCACAACAAGATGCTCAGTATACACAATATATGTACAATACATTAAGTATAAATCCTGCCTACGCAGGCTCAAGAGATGTCTTAAGTTTTATTGGTTTATACAGAACTCAATGGGTTGGATTAGATGGCGCTCCAGACACGTTTACAGCCTCTGTACATTCACCAGTGGGTGAAAAAGTAGGGTTAGGACTTAATATTACCCAAGACGAGATTTTTATAACTAGCGAAACCTATATTGATTTGTCATTTAGTTACACTTTAGACATAGGTAATACCTCTAAATTAGCCTTAGGAGTAAAAGGAGGTGGACACTTTTTAAATATAGATACCAATAAATTAAATACAGGAGCCTTTAATCCAGGAGACTCAGATGCAGAGATTAATGTAGATAATAAATTTTCACCTCAATTTGGATTAGGCGTTTATTATTACTCAGATAAATTTTATTTAGGTTTGAGTGCCCCAAATATATTAGAGACTGAACACTTTGATGAAAATGCTGCAAATAACAATTCTTTTGCAACAGCCAAAGAAAAAGTCAATTTTTACATTATGGCAGGACGCACTTATGATTTAAATCCAGATTTAAAGTTCAAACCTTCAACATTAGTCAAGTTTGTTGATGGAGCACCATTACAGGTAGATTTATCGGCTAATTTTTTAATACAGGAGAAATTAACTTTAGGAGTAGCTTACCGTTGGAGTGCAGCATTAAGTGCTATGGCAGGTTTTCAGGTATCTGATCAGATAATGTTAGGGGTTGCTTATGATAGAGAAACTACTCAATTAAAACAGTTTAATGATGGTTCTTATGAAGTATTCTTAAGGTTTGAATTATTCAAACGAAGCAACCGAATGATTTCACCTAGATTCTTTTAATCAAAAAAAATAAATACATGAAACATATTATAAAGATATACTTAGCTTTTATTTTATTGGTTCCTACCATAACATTTGCTCAAGAACAAAAAGCTGTAAAGGAAGGAGATGAAGACTATGAGAAGTTAGCCTACATAGAGGCTAGAGAATCTTATCTTAAAGCGACTAATGAAGGATTTAAATCTAAAGATTTATTGAAAAAATTAGGAGATTCGTATTATTTTAATGCCGATTATACCAACGCAGCTAAATGGTACGGAGAGCTTTATGAGTCTTCAGATAATTTAGAGTCAGAATATATTTATAGATACGCTTTGTCTTTAAAAAGTGATCAAAAATATGATGCTTCAGATAGAATTATGGAAGCTTTTTATGATTCTAAAGGAGAAGATTATCGTGCTAATTTATTTATTAATGAAAGGAATTATTTAGAAGAGATAGAATTACAATCCGGACGATTTGAATTAATTAACGTAGATTTTAATTCAAAACTAAGTGATTTTGCTCCTTCTTTTTATCAAGGAAGTATTATTTATTCTTCTAACCGAAATAATAGGGGATTAGTAAAACGATTTCATGATTGGAATGAGCAACCCTTTTTAGATTTATATAAACTTAATGCCGGTTTTGAAGACGAAAAGACCACTAGTATTAAATTTAGTTCTAAAGTCAATTCTATTTATCATGAGTCTACTGCTATTTTTACTAAAGACGGTAAGACTATGTACTTTACAAGAAATAATTATACAAATGAAGATTATAAGCAAGATGCAGAAGGAACAAATAGGTTAAAACTATACAGAGCTATAAGAAATGATGAAGACAATACAACATGGCAAGTTGAAGAATTACCATTTAACAGTGATGAGTATTCTGTTGCACATCCAGCATTAAGTCCAGATGAAAAGACATTGTATTTTGCTAGTGATATGCCAGGAACAAATGGACAGTCTGATTTATATAAAGTATCCATAGAAGGTAACGTTTTTGGGAAAACAATAAATTTAGGAGACAAGATTAATACAGAAGGAAGAGAAACGTTTCCTTTTGTAAGCAAAGACAATAAGTTATATTTTGCATCAGATGGGCATGTTGGATTAGGAGGTTTAGATGTTTTTGTTTCAGAAATACAAAACGACACATTTGGAGATGTTTTTAATTTAGGAAAACCTATAAATGGAATAGAAGATGACTTTACTTTTATTATTAATAGTATTACAGGAATAGGCTATTTTGCTTCTAATAGAGACGGTGGAGTAGGAGATGATGATATATATAGTTTTAAAAGTATAAAACCTTTAATAACTAAATGCGAGCAATCTATTAATGGATTTGTATTAAATACAGTAACAGATCAACCAATAGCCAATGCAACAGTATTTTTATTAGATGAAGACAATGTTGTTATCGATGAGAAAACATCTAGAGTAAATGGTAGCTTTAATTTTGCTTTAGAATGTGGTCAAATATATTCTATTAGATCAACAAAGGACACTTTTACAATAGCTGAAAAAGTATTTAATACCCCAAACAGAACAGGAGTTGTTGAGCGTACCTTATTTATGAAACAACAAGATACTTTGCCTGCACCATTAGGAACAGATATAGCACCATTATTAGGAATAAATATTATTTACTTTGATTTAGATAAATCGTTTATACGAAAAGATGCAGAGGTTGAGTTACGTAAAGTTATAGATTTTATGAATGTGTATTCTAATGTTAATATAGACGTAAGATCACATACAGATAGTCGTAATACAAGCCAATATAATATTGATTTATCAGACAGACGTGCAAAGGCTACCGTTGATTACTTAGTTAATGTAGGAGGTATAAGTAGGTCAAGATTAACAAGTGAAGGCTACGGAGAGACTCAGTTACGAAACAGATGTAGTGATGGTGTAAAGTGTAGTGAGTCAGAACACCAATTAAACAGACGTAGTGAATTTATAATTGTCAAATAAATAAGGACAACTATACAAAACAACATAAACCTTTTAATAGTAAGGTAACACTATATAAAAAAAGTGTGTCAGTTTAAAATTTCAGGATTAAGTTATTTATAGCTTAATCCTGTTTTTTTTTGTCATAACTAAAATTAATTTAAAATAAGTTCCCCATTTTTAAACGCAATTTTACATGAAAGGAAAACTTTAAAAGAGAGAAGTCAAACGTTAGTGGTGAAACGTCTATTTTATTTATTTAGATAGTTTTTTGATTGTTGGATCATTTATTATTTGTGTAGGATTTCTTTAGTGTGTTTTTGATGTCTGTTTTTTTGTTTAGGTTGAATTCTTGTTTTGTTGTTGTGTGTTATTTTAGTCTTTTGAAGCACTTTTGTTAGTTTTTAACTAAAGTGGTTAACTCTGGTGCATTACCATGAACTATCTATGGCTTTACTATGGAGTATCTATGGAGTATCCATGAAGTATCTATGAAGTAACTATGGTTTAGGAAGATGAAAATTAGAATTGAGAGGTTGAAAGTAAAAAGAGGA
This sequence comes from Olleya sp. ITB9, assembly GCF_001315805.1. Classification (NCBI taxonomy): domain Bacteria; kingdom Pseudomonadati; phylum Bacteroidota; class Flavobacteriia; order Flavobacteriales; family Flavobacteriaceae; genus Olleya; species Olleya sp. ITB9. The sequence continues at coordinate 36,029 of NZ_BCBW01000055.1, read as the reverse complement.
TAGTGAAATGGTGAGGATTTAGAAGTGAATGGTTAGAAATGACTGGTTATAGTTGACTCGTAGCGTGATAATTGGTGTTTATTATTTTGCTATCGGTTGTTTTTGGATTGCTATTTATTACTAAAAAAATGCAAACTACTAAGTATTAGAAAAACTTTTTTTTACAAAAGCATCTTAGTTTTGCTATCTGATTGGCTATAATTTTTGTTATTTTACCTCCTTAAAGTATATCGTTTACTATAAACATTGAATAATAAAAATAATGAGTGTTATTTTAAAAGCTGAAAATATCTCCAAACAATACCGTTTAGGTCTTGTTGGTACAGGTACGATTAGCCATGATTTAAATAGATGGTGGAATCGTATTAGAGGTAAAGACGATCCGTATTTAAAAGTCGGAGAGAGTAACGATCGTAGTACAAAGGGAGAGTCGCAATATGTTTGGGCTTTACAGGATATTAATTTTGAAGTCCAACGTGGTGAAGTTTTAGGTATTATTGGTAAAAATGGCGCAGGAAAATCTACACTACTAAAAATACTCTCTAAAGTGACTGGTCCTACCACTGGAGAAATTAAAACTAGAGGACGTATTGCTTCTTTATTAGAAGTAGGAACCGGGTTTCATGGAGAGATGACAGGTAGAGAAAATATCTATTTAAATGGAGCCATTCTTGGTATGACCAAAAAAGAAATAGCTTCTAAAATAGATGAAATTATAGAATTTTCAGGTTGCGAACGTTATATAGATACACCTGTTAAACGTTACAGTTCAGGTATGACGGTAAGATTAGCGTTTGCAGTAGCCGCTTTTTTAGAGCCTGAAATTTTGGTGATAGATGAAGTTTTAGCAGTTGGTGATGCCGAGTTTCAGAAAAAAGCTATTGGTAAAATGCAGGATATCTCAAAAGGAGAAGGACGTACAGTTTTGTTTGTAAGTCATAATATGGCTGCTGTAAAGAGTTTGTGTACTAGAGGTCTTGTTTTGGAGCATGGAAAGGTTGTTTTTGAAGGAGCTTCAGATAAAGCAGTGAGTTTTTATTTAAATAATGAGAGTAAGAAAGCAAATGAAGATTTATTAAAAAGAACAGATAGAAGAGGTACAGGTGAAGTTCATTTTTCAAATGTTGAATTACTTAGCAAAGAAAATACGCCTGTAACAGAAATACTTTCAGGTGATTATGCTAAGTTTAGACTTCATGTGGTTTTCAATCAAGAAGTTAACTGTGGAGAATTAATATTTGGTTTGGTTGTTTTTGACAAGAACGAAATAAAAATAGCAGACTTTTATTCGGATGAGATGGGAGTTTCATTTGATGAAATTGATTCTTATGTAGATTTAGAAATACCAAAATTGATGTTAAGAGGAGGGGATTATACTGTAACTATTGTAGTGCAAACAGCAAAAGTAGTAGTTAAACAAATAGATTTACTGCATAATGTTTTAAATTTTAAAGTTTTTCCGGGTGATTATTGGAATACTAAAACTATAAATAGAGCAACAAACGTAGCAATTATTGATGCTAAGTTTCAATAAATTTAAGTAAATAAAGCACAAAAGTATATTAAATGTCTATCACAAAGAAAGAAATAATTAATGATTATGTTGTTGTATTAGGTTCAGGAATATCGATTAATAATTTAACGCTTGAGACAAAAAAAATAATTGACAAATGCCCTGTTAAAATTGGGATAAATAAATACGCCGCATTTTATGAAAAAGCAGAGATAGCGCCAACACATGTATATTTTTTAGATGATTTCAGTACAAATGCAATTTTGATTTTAAAGTATATTATTAACTTTTTAAAAAACAAACCGTTAAAAGATATCGTATTCATTGTATCTAAAAACTACCAAGGATGCTTTAAAAAAACTAAGATTAAATATTATTTATTTAAAATAAAAGGTATTATCAATTTATCTATTTATAAGATTATAATATTTATTTTAAGAAAAGTTGTTAAAGTTTATAGCGTAGATAAGTTTAATAAACTTAGAGATCTTGTAAAAGTCATTTTAAAGCCAAAAGATATAATTAGATTTAATATCGTAGATAAGACTTTTGATTTTGAGTATATCAGTGTACAGAATTGGATTTCAAAAGGAAACAAATGGTCAACTTCACTTGCAGAACCTCTTTATCATTTTAGAGGAAGTTTAACAACAGTTTTAAATTATATTTCAATAAAGTTTCCTAATAAGAAAATTTTGTTTGTTGGAGTAGATTTGAATTCGCCTGAATATTTTTTTCAAGAAGAACTTAATAAACTCAATATTGATTCTAAAGATTGGACAACTAAATATATAGAAACTGAAAAAAAGCATTTTAGCATTATAAATTATAAAAACACTAAGATTGATGATGAATTTCCTTTCATGATTAAATCATTAAAAGAAACAGGTAATATGATTTATAGTATTTCAGAGAATACATATTTAGTTGAAAAAGGCTTTATTGAAGTAATACAATAAATAGATTGTTTTTTAATATAAAAAAGATGCTATTGGACATTAAAAATAGAATTATAAAACAAGAATATATTTGCTAGCCATCGTTATTCCATATTATAAAGTTAATTTTTTTGAAGCGACATTACAAAGTTTAGCTTCTCAAACTAATAAGCAATTTCATGTTTACATAGGTAATGATGCTAGTGATACTGATCCCTCAAATTTACTAGAGGCCTATAAAAACAGTTTTTTATTTACTTATAAGAAATTTGATAATAATCTAGGTGGTCAAAATTTAGTAAAGCAATGGGAACGTTGTATTGCAATGACAGCAAGTGAAGATTGGATAATGATTTTAGGCGATGATGATATTTTGGGACCTAATTGTGTTGAGGGATTTTACAATAATTTAGAAATTATAAAAAAACATAACGTAAATGTTGTGCGATTTGCAACAATCGTTATTGACGGTAAGGGTTTTAAAATATCTAAAAAGCATGAGCATCCAAAATTTGAGAAGTCAACAGCTTTTTTTGAGCGTAAACATCAAGGAGGAACAAGAAGCTCTTTGAGCGAGTATATATTTAAGAAGACAAACTTTAAGATTAAGTCTTTCCCTTTAGCATGGCATACAGATGATTTGGCTGTTTTAGAATGTTCAAATTATGGTTTAGTTTATACTATAAATACTTCATGTGTTAAATTTAGACATAGTTCAGAAAACATTACTTCAAATACAGACAATTTGAAACAAAAAAACGAAAGTTCTTTTCAATATTACTTTTATTTGTATTCTGATAAAATTAATTTTTTTACTAAAAAGCAGCAAAGAATTGTTGTTTATAAGTTAAACAAAACAGTAGCGACCAATAAAAAAAATGTTTTCAGAATACTACAAGTAAGTTTTTATTATTTAAAGCATTTAAAGTTTAAAAATTTGATAAGTCTTAAAATTATGATAGTTAAGTCTTTATTTAGAAAATTATAGTAATAAAATGAAATTTTTAATTATAGCCCAAGATTTAAGGTATTCAGGTACAAGCGAAGGTATAGTGTCACGTTCTTTTATTGCAAATTTAAGAGCCATTTATCCAAAGGCGATCATTGATGTTTTTTATATAAAAAGTCATGATACGCATGATTGTAATGACCTTTTGGGGATAGATTCTATTACCGAGTATACTATACCACGTAAAATTCCTTTTTTAACAAAATGGATAAATAAAATATATTGGCGACTGTTTAATGAGTCACTTCGGGAACGTTATATACAAAATTTATACAAAAGGAAAATTAAAACTATAGATTATAAGTCTTATAATCATGTGTTTATAAGAAGTTCTGGTTTAGAGTACGAAACTTTATTAGCTTGTAAAGACTTACCAATTTTAAAGCAAGCTATAATAAATTTTCATGATCCTTATCCTACTTTTTGGGATACAGGTTCAAATAAAAACCTTTCTAATTTAGAATTATTTAGGTTAAAGCGCATGAAACAAGTGGTTGATAATGCAAAAGTATGTGTTAGTCCATCAACTTATCTGTCTAGAGATTTAACTGTTCTTTATGGTTCAAATAAGGTTTTTAAAACGCTGCCACATCAATTTAATAAATCAGTTTTTAATTTTGGGAGAGCAAAACAGGTAAGAGAAAAACAAAAACAATGTAGCATAACGTATCATGGCACATTGCAATTAGGTCGCGATATGGATATTGTTTTGGATGCTTATATAGATTGTTTAAATAAAGATGCAAGCATAAAAGCAAATACAGAATTTGTATTAAGATTAAAAAGTAATCAATACGGTAGATTAAAAACGAAATATAAAACTATTTCTAATATAGTTATTCTTGAAGCTAATGATTTTTCAAGTTCTTATGTTGAACAAAATAAGGAATCTGATATTTTAATAATCCTTGAAAATAATAGTAATTATAGTAATATTTTACCTGGTAAAATTCCAGTTGCAGATGCTGCAGGATGCCAAATATTAAATATTTGTCCAAAAGAAAGCGAAACACGACATATAACAATTAATGAAACCTGTATCGCTACTAGTACAAATAAAAGTGAAATTGCTACCCAATTAGAAGCATTAATAAAACTTCAATTAGATCATGCTCCGGCGATTTTGGCATATGGTGATTATTTTAGTGTAGACCAATTTAAATCTAGTATTCAAGATATTTTAAACTAAATTTTAAAAGATGATATTAAAACGATTCATTAATTTAATTAAAGATAATAGAGAAAGGCATAAACGAACCGAAAAACTAACCAATGAAGTTATTTGGGCAAATGTTTTTCATGATAGTATTAGAGGTGTAGATTGCTTAAATAATTTATCTATTAATGTAGGACGATGGGCTGGAAACTATTCTTTTTTTTATATTTTAAAACGTATTTTGTTTGATGTAAAACCACAATCTATATTAGAATTGGGCTTGGGAGAAAGTTCTAAATTTATTTCTACATTAATTAAAAATGATATTATAAATGCATCGCATGTTATTATAGAGCATGATCGTGAATGGATTAATCGTTTTAATACTAACTTTTCTTTATCAAATCAATCTAAGATAATAAACCTTCAAACAGCAAATAAATCAATATTTAACAAAGAATATTTAGGTTATGTTGATATTGAAAATATAACCAATGATTTTAGTTTATATATCATAGATGGACCATTTGGAAGTAAAAACTATTCTCGATTTGATATTGTTAATCTGGCTAAACAATTTAATGAAAAAAAAGAGTTTATAATTATAATTGATGATTATAATAGAAATGGAGAAAAAGAAACAGCCCAAGAGTTGTTAAAAGTTTTAGAAGAAAACAATATTGCAGTAAAATCTAAAAATTACGATGGGATAAAAAGCCAATTAGTAATTGCTACAAAAGCCTTTGAAATGGCTTTAACCTTATAAAGTATTAATTATGAGAAAAGGTGTGAACCCACAAAAAAAACAAGATGTTATTGAAGTAGATTCAATACATAGAATTATTCTTGTTGTATACATACCAAATAATATTTCGTTTTATAAAAATAGTTTTGAAGTTTTTAAATTGTGTTTAGAATCGTTGATAAAAACAATTAACTCTCAAGCGAAAATAACAGTAGTAAACAATGGTTCAAACGAACAAGTAACACAGTATATTTATAAAAAACACCAAGAAAAATATATAGATACACTTATACACCATAATACAAATATTGGTAAAATAGATGCTTTACTTGGAGCAGCAAGAGGCGCGCGAGAAAAATATATAACATTATCAGATGCTGACGTATTATTTAAAACAGGATGGATGGAAGAGGTGACCTCTGTTTTTAATAATTTCAAAAATGTTGGTTCTGTATCTCCCATTTCAGTAAGAAATGCAGAAACTTATGCTACTAGTAGCGGAATGTTAAAAGTATTAACCAAGCAATTAAAATTTGAATATAAAGCAATACCAGAAAATTTTGAAGATTTTAATAGGTATATGAGTAGTATAAATTGGGATTTAGAAACAAAGCCAAATTTGAAATGGCCAGTAGTAGAATCTAATTCAATTAAAGCTAATCTTGGTAGTGGTCATCAAGTTTTAACAATTGATAGGGATTTGTTATTTTCTTACATACCAACAAGTCCATCATATATTTTAATTGGAAGAAATTCTGTAAATGATTTTATAGATGATCCAATTAATAAATCTGGTAAGTTAAGATTGTCTACTTATAATAATTTTGCATATCATATGGGGAATACTGTAGAAAAATGGATGGTACAAGTCCAAGAAGAAAACATGAACAATATAAATAACATAGAAATAAAAGATTACAAGTTAACGTATCCTTTTAAATTAACAAGTCATAAAATTTATACTTTAAAACGATTATTTATAAAAAAACTATTTCTTCTCTTTTTTAAGAGGTAGTTAAATTTACTTAAATGCATCATCAACAATTCGCCATATTAATCACCACAAGAAATAGACTTGAAGATTTAAAGATAACTTTAGGTGAAATTTCCTATTTATTAAATAATGAAAACGTAGCATGTATTATTTGTGATGATGGTTCTACCGATGGCACATTCCAGTATTTAAAAGATAATTATAAGCAAATACAGGTTATACAAAACAAAACAAGTAAAGGTTTAATTTTTAGTAGAAACCGTTTATTGAATTTAACCACAGCAGCTTATGCTATCACTTTAGATGATGATGCCCATATTGTTACTAATAACCCCTTAGAAATTATTGATGATTTTTTTATAAATAATAGTCAATGTGCAGTAATAGCAGGTAGGATTTTTTGGGGGAAAGACTTACCTTGTAATCTTGCAGATGCCTCGAGTAGTACACGCGTAAAAAGTTTTGTAGGTTGCGGTCATGTTTGGCGTATGGATGCGTGGCGAAGTATACCAAATTATCCTGATTGGTTTGTGTTTTATGGTGAGGAGGAGTTTGCAAGCTATCAATTGTTTAAAAATGAATGGGAAGTATGGTATGTTCCAGCTCTATTTATACAGCATCGCGTTGATGTGAAATCCAGAAAAAAGAAAAAAGATTATACTACAAGGTTAAGACGCTCCTTAAGGTCTGGTTGGTATTTGTATTTTATGTTTTATCCCTTACATTTAATACCTAAAAAGTTTTTATATACCTTGTGGATGCAATTAAGATTAAAAGTATTTAAAGGTGATTTTAAAGCTTTGAAAGCAATCCTATTAGCTATTATAGATTTGTTAATACATATACCCAAATATTTTATTGGAAGTAGATTAACTTTAGAAGATATTAATAGGTATAAGAAATTAGAAGAAACCAAAATATATTGGAAATCAATAAAAACCTAAATATAAATGAAAAATAAAATTGAAAGATTTGAAAATAGATCTGTCTTTGGTATTACTAAGTTAAATCAATATTTTTCAAAAGCACCGAATACTGTAATTAGTGATATTGGAGCAGGTTATGGACACATGGAAGAAACTGTAAATTCAATTTCAGGAATATGGCAGCCCTTTGACTATGTGAAAAAAATAGATAAATCAATACATTGGGATCTAAATTTTACTGCACCAAAAGATGTAAAGAAACCCGGTATAGTTATACTTTTAGAAGTTTTAGAACATTTACCAAATCCACTACAATCTTTACAAAATATTAGTGATCACATGGAAAAAGATGGCTACATGATATTATCAACTCCAAATCCACAGAGTAGTAAAAATATAATAAATTTGATTTTAAAAGGAACTCTTTATGCGTTTCAAGAAAAACATATTAAAGAATATCACGTATTTACTCCTTGGGAACATATTGTTAGGGAGTTTTTAAAAACAGCAGGTTTTGAAATTTTAGAGTATGCAATTGTAGATACTAGTTATCAAAACCGGAAAGCAGAAAATTATAAAGATTATTTTAAATTAATTTTGGAAAGAATATTAGAAAAAAGAAATAAAAAAGCAACTGGCATGAGCTATGGTATTGTTGCTAAAAAAATTGTGTAATTTAAAAAGAATAACCTATCAAAACCATCGCCATCATACCAGCACGAGGCAACTCCAAACGCCTACCTGAAAAAAACATAAAACTTTTGGATGGTATACCATTATTGGTGCATAGTATTAAGTATGCTAAACAATTTGATTTTATAGACGCTGTATATGTGTCTACAGATTGTGACACTATAAAGGCAATAGCATTAGCGCATGGAGTTAAGGTTATAGACAGACCAGAACATTTAGCTGGACATTATGAGCCTACAGTAAGCGCATTAAAACATGTTTTAGGTGCTGTAAATACTAAAGTAGATATAGTGGTGTTGTTACAAGCCACTAATCCGTTACGACCAAAATTATTATTACAAGATGCATTTACTGTTTTTAATCAAGTAAAAACAGACAGTTTGTTTACAGTGTCTCAAAATCACCTTAAATTTGGAACTATAAAAAACGAACAGTTTAAACCATATAATTATAAACCAGGACAGCGCAGTCAAGATTTAGAACCTTTATTTTATGAAAACGGGTTACTATATATCACCAAGGCTAGCTGTATTTTAAATGATGAGATTATAACTAAGGATGCTTATCCTTTAGTCATTGATCATCCTTTTGCAAAAGTTGATATCGATACACAAGACGATTTTGATTATGCTGCGTTTATGCTAAACCATTATAATAATGAGTAATCCATATATAGAGATAGCAGGTAGAAAAGTAGGGCAAGATTTTCCGCCTTTAGTCATTGCCGAAATAGGTATTAACCATGAAGGTTCTTTACAAGTAGCAAAAGACATGGTAGATGCTGCGCATCGTGCAGGCGTTGAGGTAGTAAAACACCAAACCCATATTGTAGCCGATGAAATGAGTGGTGCTGCAAAACAAGTTATTCCTGGTAATGCCGACGTGTCAATATATGATATTATGGAGCGTTGCTCATTACATGAAGCAGATGAATTAGCGCTTAAGGATTATGTAGAATCAAAAGGGATGATTTTTATTTCTACACCATTTTCTAGAGTAGCAGCAGAGCGTTTAAAACGTTTTGATATTCCTGCTTATAAAATAGGCTCTGGTGAATGTAATAATTATCCATTACTAGAACACATTGCGCAATTTGGTAAACCTGTTATTTTAAGTACTGGTATGAATACAATTGCCAGTGTAAAAAAAGCAGTCGCTATTTTTGATAAATATGAAGTACCAGTCGCCTTATTACATACCACCAATTTATATCCCACACCAACACATTTAGTACGTTTTGGAGCGATGCTGGAATTACACGAGGCTTTTCCTGATAAGGTCTTTGGCTTGAGTGATCATACTTTAAATAACAATGCGTGTTTAGGTGCAGTAGCATTAGGAGGTTCTATTTTAGAACGTCATTTTACAGATCACATGCAACGTACAGGACCAGATATTGTATGTAGTATGGATGAACAAGCTTGTAAAGCTCTTATTACAAATAGTGCTGAAATGGCTTTGATGCGAGGCGGTACTAAAGCACCTGCAAAAGAAGAGCAGGTGACTATAGATTTTGCTTTTGCAACGGTATGTACTATAAAGCCTATTGCAGAAGGGGAACTCTATACTAAAGATAATATTTGGGTAAAACGACCAGGAACAGGCGCGATTTTAGCCGATAAGTTTGATAGTATTTTAGGTAAAAAAGCAACCAGATCCATAGCAAATGATGAACAATTAACTTGGGCAGATATTGAGTAATATTAAAAAAATAGCATTTTTAACAGGTACACGAGCAGATTTTGGTAAAATAAAACCTTTAATACAAAGCGTAGAGTCTGAAACAGGATTTGAGGCTCATGTGTTTGTAACAGGTATGCATTTGCTTGAAGCTTATGGTTATACGTTAATAGAAGTAGAACGCTGTGGTTTTAAGCATATTTCTACTTTTAATAATCATACGCATGAAGCTACCATGGATTTAACGTTAGCAAAAACAATAACAGGTTTTTCTAATTTTATAGCAGAAACACAACCCGACTTAATAGTTATACATGGTGATAGGGTAGAAGCTTTAGCAGGTGCAATTGTAGGTAGTTTAAATAATGTTTTAGTGGCACATATTGAAGGCGGAGAACTTTCTGGTACCATAGATGAGCTTATACGACATGCTACAAGTAAAATGAGTCATATTCATTTTGTGGCAAATGCACAAGCCAAGCAGTTACTGGAGCAAATGGGAGAATTACCAGATTCTATTTATACTATAGGGTCACCAGATATAGATGTTATGTTTTCAAGTATGCTACCTAATTTAAGTATCGTTAAGGATTACTATAATATCCCTTTTAAAGATTATGCAGTTGCTATGTTTCATCCTGTCACGACAGAACATGAAGATATGGAAGACTATGCTCAACAATATGTAGATGCTTTATTGCAAAGTGATAAAGAATATGTGGTGATATATCCTAATAACGACTTAGGTAGTCAAACCATATTAAAAGCTTATAAACGTTTAGAAAATAATCCGAAGTTTAGAATATTTCCTTCTATAAGATTTGAGTATTTTTTAACCTTGTTAAAGTATGCTGATTTTATAATAGGTAATAGTAGTGCAGGTGTAAGAGAAGCGCCATATTATGGTATTCCAACAATAAATATAGGCACACGTCAAGATAATAGAGCGGTTTTAAATTCAATAATCAATACCAATTACACAAAAGATGCTATTGTTAAGGCTATTTTAAAAGATAAAATAAAACAACCTAAAGCACTTGATGTTTTTGGAAACGGAAAGAGTGCCGACGCTTTTATTCACTCATTAAAATTAGACCGCTTTTGGGAGGTTAACCATCAAAAACAATTTAGAGCTATATAATGAAAACATTAGGATTGGTAATTACAGATGGTGTTGGCTTTAGAAATTTTATATTAAGTGATTTTTTGAAGGAAGCTGAGCAACAATTTGATAACGTTATTATTTTATCATGTTTACCCAAATCTGTATATAAAACGCATACTGACTGTCAAGTTATAGAGTTGGATGTATTTACTGAAGGTTATACAACCTGGTTTTTTAGAAAAGCTAAAGAGATTGCCCATTTAAAATTACATGCTAAGGGTAATTTAGGGATTCAGGATAATTTAAAAACTAACAGGTCAACTTTAAAAACTACTCGTGGTTATGGTACACGCTTTATTTATAAATTAACCACGTTGTTTCATTCAGAGAAAGCGATACAAAAGTTTCAATATTTTCAAAATAAAACTTTTGCAAATCATACTATTACAGCGCAATACAAAACTATTTTAGAGGAAAAAGCCATAGATTTATTGTTTTTTACTCACCAACGACCTCCATACATAGCGCCTTTAGTCTATGCAGCACAGCAATTAAAAATTAAAACAGCAGCTTTTATTTTTAGTTGGGATAATTTGGCGTCTAAAGGCAGGATGGCCTCTAGTTTTGATTATTATTTAGTGTGGAGCACACTCATGAAAAAGGATTTGTTACAATTTTATAGTACAATACAAGACCAGCATGTAAAAGTTGTAGGTACGCCACAATTTGAGCCTTATGTGTTGCCAAGGTACAAAACCAGTAAAGCCGACTTTATAAAAGCCTTTCGTTTGGATGCTTCATTACAAACCATTTGTTTTAGTTGTGGCGATAGTTCTACCAGTAAAAATGACGAATTATATATCACAACTATAGCCGAAGCTATAAAAAACCAACAGATACCAGCAGTTAATTTTATAGTAAGAACCTCTCCAGCAGAAGACCCAAAACGCTTTGATACTTTGGTAAAAGGGTTTCCTTTTATAAAATGGAATTTTCCTAAATGGGAACAAGTTAGAGCTAACCATCAAGAGTCTTGGTCGCAACGTATACCATCTACTGAAGATGTAAAACAACTTAGAGCCTTGTTGGAATATTGCGATTTAAATATTAATATGCTGTCTACTATGAGTTTGGATTTTATGTTATTTGATAAACCCGTAATCAATACTATATTTGGTAATGCTACTAATGGTTTGTATGATGATCAGCGCTTTTTAGGTTATGAGCATATTATGCATGTTGTAGATAGTAAAGCGACAAATATCGTCACTACTACAGCAGAATTAATTCAAGCAGTTAATCAAGGTTTAACTAAAGATAGCAACACTAAAAATCGTAAACAACTTATTGCTCAGCAAATTGGTGTGGACTTAATAAGCACCAGCCAATTGACTGCAAAAACACTAATGCAATGGAGTTAGGCACAAATCATATTGCCATAATCTGTAACTACAAATTACTTGACAGTCGAGTAGGTGGTATGGATTATTTTTTCTGGGCCTTTAATAGATCCTGTCAAGATAATAATATTCGTGTCGATTGGTTTTTTCCAAATACAGCAACACATGGTCAGTATAATGAGTTTCATATTATAGAAAGCAACAGCAGCTCTTTACAAGCTCATTTTATTAAGCATGTTAAAACAACTCAAACTACTTATACTCATGTTATCACACATTTTGTAGAGTTATGCACTTCATTTCATGCTGAGGTCAAGCAATTATTACGTACAAAAGTTATAGCAGTAGACCATAATCCAAGACCTTTAGGAGGTTATACACTTGTAAAACAGCTCAAAAAGCGAATTAAAGGCTATTTATATGCTAAACATATTGATCAATTTATTGGTGTTTCGGATTACACAAGCGATGCTATTATAAAGGATTTTGGTAGTTTTTTAAAACCAAAGATTAAAACCGTTTATAATGGATTAAAAGAAGGTAATTATGAAAAAAAATGCGATTATAATTTTAGATTCAAGTTCTTGACAACTTCTCATCTAAGAGAGGAAAAGGGTATACAAGATATTTTAGTTGCTATTTCTAATATGCCAGAATTTTTATCAGGTAAAATTAAATTAGATATTTATGGAAGCGGACCTTATGAAAAAACTTTAAAGGAAATGGTGAAACTACATTCCCTAGAAAAAAACGTTTTTTTTAAAGGAAGTGTAGAGAATTTAAATGAAATATATAAAAATTACGACTATTTAATTCATCCTTCAAGGGGAGAAACATTTTGTTTTTCAGTTTTAGAAGCAGTTATTTGTAATTTACCAGTTATAACAACTACAAAGAATGGAAATATTTTAGGTTTAATAACAAATGAATACAATGGTTTTATTTATAAAGAAAAGATAGTGAGTGAATTATCGAAAATTTTAACAGAGGTATTACAAGGGGAAAAAGAAATCAAAGATATAAACAACTATGAAATATCTAAAAAATATTCTTTAGATCAAATGGTTTCTAGTTACATCAAGCTTATGGAATAATTGTTTTTTTGATAAAAAAAATAAAGGAGTAGAATGATACATTATAAAAAAATAAAAAAGTTTGTTTTTGAATATAAATGGGTTTTTTTTGTAGTTTTCATAAGTGTACTATCTTCTCTAAGATCTTTATTTTTACCTCTTTTTGCTGATGAAATAACATACAATAAACTTGGAGAGCACCTTTTAGAAGGTAAATACTTTTTAATTGATTACCCTTCGACAGTAACTCCAATTATTCCGTTACTTTTCGCATTCTTTAAGATTAAAAGTTTTCCTGCTTTAGGGTTTGTTATACATAAAATTTTTAATGTTACTTTAGTTTTATATACCTTAAAATATATATATCTATTTTTAAGAAAACAAAATATCAATACAGAAATAGCATTAACAATCACTGCCTTGACTATTGTTAATCCAATAGCTGTTAATAATTTTTCTAGTTTATATCCAGAAGCTGTATTGTTTTTTTGTTTTTGGGGATTTATATATTATTCTAATTTGGAATTTAGTAGTAAAAACTTATTTAAAATGTTATTGTTTTTTATGGTTTTGATACTGACAAGGTATGTTTATGCAGTGTTAGGTATTTTAGTCTTAATTACTTTTTTTAGATATTTAAAAGATAATAGAAAAAAATATTTCAATAAAATATTAAAATATTCTATAATTGTTTTAATTCCAATAGTACTTTGGGTAAAGTATGTTTATAATATAGAACAAAGTGACCTTTCAGAAATAAGTTATTTTGATAGGTTTAAAGTAGAAAACCCATTACTATATAATATTAAATGTGGTTTAGGATTAATAAAGCACCATGAGGTTACTAAAATTAATGGCTTACCTGCATTTGTTTCATTATTTGTACCTATAACTGGCTTGAGAAGTTATGTTATGAGTTTGATTTTAATTTCAGCATTTGTTTTAGGTTATATTTTTAAGAGTAAAACATATGGAATACAAATGTTGTTTGCGGCTATAGTTTTAGTCATGTTAGGATTTATTGTTGCAGGAACAGGCTTTAGTCGATATTGGTTAGTTTTACTTCCAGGTTTCTTTTTAGGGTTCTATTTATTATGGCATAAAATCAACTTAAAAGATAGTTGGTACATTTATGGGGCTCAAATTATATCTGTCCTATATATAATTAATGAAATCAGGTTGGATTTTTTTGTGATAAATAATAATTTGTAAATAGTATGTTATGAAAGAAAAATTATTGATATATATGCCTGCTTTAAATGAGGCAGAGACTATTTACAAAGTAATCAAGTCGATACCAAGGACTTTTAAAGGTATTGAAACTGTAGAGGTGTTGGTTGTAAATGATGGTAGTACAGATAATACAAAAGAAGAAGCATTAAGAGCGGGTGGAACTGTAATTTCTCACCCTTACAATAAGGGTGTTGGAAGAGCCTTTCAAACAGCCATTGATTATTCTCTAAAAAAAAATGTAGATATACTAGTTAGTATTGATGCAGATGGACAATTTAATGTTGAAGAAATTAAGCATATAATAGAACCTATTTTATTAAATAAAGCAGATTTTACGCTTGGTAATAGGTTTACTTTTGGTAAACCTGAAAGAATGCCCAAAATAAAATTTTGGGGAAATAAAAAAATCAGTCAAATAGTTAGTTATGTAGGTCGTTCAAAAATACAAGATGTATCCTGTGGCTTTAGGGCTTATTCATACGAGAGCCTTATGAGTCTTAATTTACAAGGCGAATTTACATATACCCATGAAACTATTTTAGACTTATTGAATAAAGGAAAAAGTGTTGCTCAAATTCCAATTACTGTTAAATATTTTGATGGTAGAGTATCGAGAATAGCAAATAGCATAACTATTTATGCTTTTAAAACATCTGTAATAATTTTTAAATGTTTAAAAGACTATAAGCCTTTCAGGTTTTTTATTACAATAGCAATAGCAATACTTATATTAGCGATGCTTTTAGGTGGTTTTGTTTTATGGCATTGGTTAACGGTTGGTCAAATAACACCATATAAGAGTTTAGGTTTTATAGCTTTATCTCTTTGTGGCATGTCTTTAATGGTTGTTACTTTAGCCTTTGTTGCTGACATGTTAAATAGAATTCGTCAAAATCAAGAAAAAATATTATATCTCACTAAAAAGAATTATTTTGAAAACAAAATAAAAGACACAATAAGTGGACAATAATTTATGAAGTTATTCAGTTATGAAAATTTAATCAGCCCCAAAAATAAAAAACTTGTTTTTAGGTATATTTTAATAAGTATTTTTGGCTATGTTTTTATTTTCGGAGGTTTGTTTGTATTGGTAGATTATTTCCAAATTGATAAAACAATTTCATTTGTTATAATTTATGGTTTAAATTATATTTTTTTGTATTCAATACAACTAAAGTTACTTTTTAAAACCAAGCATAATTCAAAAAAACTAATTAGGTATATTAGTTCTATTTTATTATTCTATTTGTGCGCTAATCTTTTATATAATTTTGGCTTAAAATTAAATTTAAAATACATGTTGTCCTCAATTTTGACAGTGGTTTTGTTAATGCCTCTTCGGTTTTTAGTTTCAAAGCTCATCGTTTTTAGAGATTATTAATAATACATAAGTTTATATTATGACTTTTAAACCCACATGGAATAACATGTTTTCTTTAAGGTTTTTTAGAAAAGCTTTAAGTTTTTTGCTATTGCATATATCCATGCAGTTTTTTATTCCTCCAGCATTTAGACCTTTTTTGTTAAAGCGTTGCGGAGTTAAGTTTAAGAAATCTAAAACCGTTTTTATTGGTACAAATGTTTTATTTGATATTATGAAAAAATCAAATACTCATATAGGTGATAATGTTTACATAACTACTGGAGTTAAAATTATTAATCACTATCCTATTATATCTCAAGATGGTGTTTCAGAGTTTAAGACTGGAGACATCATTATAGGGGATAATGTTTTTATAGGTATGAATAGCTTGATAGTTAAGCCAGTAACAATAGGAGATAATGCTGTAATTGGAGCAGGATCTGTTGTGACTAGAGATATTCCTGAAAATACAATTGTAGCTGGTAATCCAGCTAAAATTATCAATCATGTAGATAAAGTGTAATATGAAAATAGCATTCTTAACACCAGAGTATCCACACGAGCGTATCGGTCATTCAGGAGGTATTGGTACCAGTATCCAACATCTTGCGCAAGCATTGCATACTTTAGGTCATGAAGTAATATTGCTTATTTATGGTCAAAATGAAGATGCTCAGTTTAAAGACCAAGGCCTTCAGTTTTATAAAATTAAAAACCCGAAACTAAAAGGTTTGTCTTGGTTTTTAACTCGAAAAAAAATACAAAAACTAATCAATAGTCTACATAAAGCGGGTAAATTAGATATTGTTGAAGCTCCTGATTGGACAGGAATAGCTTCGTTTATTAATGTTAATTGTCCGATTGTTATTAGAGAAAATGGAAGTGATACTTATTTTTGTCATTTAGACCAAAGACCTGTTAAGGCAATTAATCGTTTTCATGAAAAACAAGCCTTAAAGCAGGTTGATGGTATTATTGCGGTTAGCCAATTTACTGGAGATTTAACTAATACACTATTTAATTTAAACAGACCTTTTACAGTCATACCCAACGCAATAACCTTAGACGCCTTTAAACCGTCTAATTTAAATTTAGATACTACTACTAAAACCATACTGTATTTTGGAACGCTAATAAGAAAAAAGGGATTGTTAGAATTGCCTTATGTTTTTAATATCGTCAATCAAATACATCCAGATGTTACTTTATTATTGGTTGGAAAAGATAGTCCTGATATTAAAACGGAATCTCAATCAACATGGGCATTAATGCAACCTTTGTTTTCAGAAACAGCTTTACGAAAAGTAAATTATATTGGAGCTGTCCCTTATGCAAAAATGAGAGAACAGATTGAGGCAGCTAGTGTATGTGTGTTTCCTACCTTTGCAGAAGCCTTACCAGTATCTTGGCTAGAAGCTATGGCTTTGGAAAAACCTATTGTGGCCTCTAGTGTTGGCTGGGCAAAAGAAGTTATTGATGATGGGGAAAATGGGTTTTTAGTCCATCCAACAGCACATCAAGAGTATGCTGATAATATTATAAAACTTTTTGAAGACCAAAGGTTGAGTGAAACTTTTTCTAAAGCCGCAAGACAGAAAGTAGTACAAAGATTTAGTTCAGAGATTGTAGCACAACAGAGTGTAGCTTTTTACACGCAATTTATAAAGCCCTAATTGTAAATGAATTTTAAAACATTTAAAGCCTCAAACGGAAGTGTTATTTTATATGTTGGTACTCCTGATTTAAATTTGCTAGATACTTTAGCCAAAGGGGAAGGCGATATTTGGCACAGTAGTTTAGATCAAGGTTTTAAAAACTGTTTGCCAGATATAATATACCAGACTGTAGTCTATTTTTGGTATGGTAATGATTTTGATAATTTAGACCATTGTGTGAGTTGGCGATTAAACCCAAACCAATTTGCTATTAGAGAAAGTGTTTGGGGAACTTTAGGTGCTTTTGATGCCGATTATTTAAATCCGATAACAGCAGCCTTGGATTTTGCCTTTAATGGTATGCGTTATCAAGGCGCCATACCTTTACATGTTAAAGGATTGTTTCCTGTAAAAATAGAAGCTGTCAGTCTTACTAAAGAAGATATTTATACTTTCTATTTTAAAAGTTTTAAACGCTCGCAAGCTTTGTACATGTTACTCAGAAAAGGGGTTTGGAAGTTTAGAGAACTTAAAGCTTATAATTATGCAAGACAATTTAAATTAAAACCAAAAACAAAAGTTGTCGCACCAAGACCTTTAGAAGCTATTGAAGGTCAACCCTCAGTAAGTTATATTATACCGACTATGTTGCGCCAAGACTTTACCTTAAATCTATTAAATGATTTAGAGCATCAAACCTATAAACCAACAGAAGTAGTTGTTGTAGACGCAACACCAGAAGATAAAAGAGTGCTTTCGTTATATAAACCAGAGAACTATTCATTTAAAGTTACCTTTAAATGGCAAACATCTAAAGGCAGTTGCCGAGCACGAAATGAAGCTATAGATTTATGTACAGGAGATTATATAGTATTTGGAGATGACGATATACGTATCCCACCAGAATTTATAGAAAATCATATAAAACTATTACAGACTTATAATGCGGAAGCTTGTAACGGGTTAGATATAAGAGCAGACCATCAACAACAGACTTTAGAGGATTTAGATGTTAAATTAAAAGCCTTTGATAATGAACGTTGGAAAGTAGGTGCTGCACAATCGTTTAGTAATGCTAATTCCTGTGTTTCAAAACGCATAGTAGATAAACTTGTAGGTAATGATATAAATTATGATGGTGGCTATGGAGAAGATAGTGATTTTGGAATGGCTATAACCAAACTAGGAGTTACCGTTTTACATAATCCGTTTTCTGCCAATTTACATTTAAAACCACCTATTGGAGGATATCGTTTTTGGGGTACACAAGCTAAAATAAAAGGAAAAACTAGAAAACAACAACCCTGGGAATTAGATACGCCTGTAAAACATATTGTACCTAAACCTAGTCCAACCATAATGTATCAATTGCATAAACATTTTACAGCAAGGCAACGTAAAGAATATAAAATTAAGTACTTTGTGTTTTATTTTACTAAAGCCAAATTAATAGAATGGCCCATTAAAATTATAAAATTACCAAAACGTTTACTACAGTATAAAAAGTCTGTTTTTTATGCTAAGGCATTAATGTCTTTGGGTAAACGTACAAAATAGAATATGCAGTTTTCTCTAATAGTTTGTACCTACATGCGCCCTAAACCGCTTTTGCAATTGCTTGAGTCGGTCAACAAGCAAACCTTATATCCTAATGAAATTATTATTGTTGATGGGTCTGTAAATGATGACACTAAACATGTTTTACAAGACCATATGTTTGATAATTTAAATTATTATAAAGTTAATGAAACAAACCGTGGTTTAACTAAACAGCGTAATTTTGGAGTTAATAAGGTTAGTGAAACATCAGACATTATATGTTTTTTAGATGATGATATTATATTGGAAAAGCACTATTTTGAAATGTTAATTGGTACTTATAAAATACATCCAGAAGCTTTGGCAGTTGGTGGTTATATAACCAATGAAATACGTTGGGATACAGAATCTGCAAGAAATAGTACTTCTTATTTTTATTATGATGGATGGCAACGCTTAGAGCCTTTAAGATTTAAAATACGACAACGATTTGGTTTATTACCAGATGCAAAACCGGGTTGGATGCCTAGCTTTTCTCATGGAAGATCTGTTAGTTTTTTACCTCCATCAGGAAGCATTTATCAAGTCGAACAAATCATGGGAGGTGTGTCGTCTTATAAAAAGGGGGTTTTTAATACCTTGTCTTTTTCAACGTATTTTGAAGGTTATGGTTTGTATGAGGATGCCGATTTTTCGTTACGTATAGCAAAATTTGGGAAGCTTTATATTAATACTAATGCTAAGTTAGCGCATTATCATGCTGCTGCAGGACGACCAAACCAATTTAAGTACGGAAAAATGGTAGTACGCAATGGTTGGTATGTTTGGCGCGTAAAATATAACACGCCTAAATTAGAGGCTACGCTTAAATTTTATGCCACCTCAGTATTATTAATTTTAATACGTGCCACTAATGTCATTACAAGTTCTAATAAAAAAGAAGCATTCACAGAGACTTTAGGTCGTGTTGTTGGTTTGTTTTCGCTTATATTTAACAAACCAAACATTCCATCTTAACAAGAAATATATGTCTTTATTACCATTAATAGTTTCTGATTATAAAAAATACAAGTCGTATGGAGGACACTTCTTGTCAATAATTTTCTTTACACAAGGGTTTTGGGCTATATTTCAATACAGGATTGCACACCGTTGTTATCAATTAAATATTCCAGGAGTAAAACATGTATTGTTAGGTTTTTGTTTGTTGTGGCAAAAAGTAATTGAAGTCTTTACGGGCATTTCTATTCCCGCTTCCGTAACTATTGGGTCATCATTTTATATTGGACATTTTGGAGGTATTATTATAAATGCTAAAGCAACTATTGGTAATAATTGCAATATTTCTCAAGGGGTTACTATTGGTGTCAGTGGACGTGGAGATAACAGAGGTGTCCCAACTATTGGCAATACGGTATATATTGGTGCCAACGCAGTTATTGCAGGCTCAATACAAATAGGAGATGATAGTGTTATAGCAGCAAACTCATTAGTTACTCAAAGTATTCCAAATCATGTTACAGTTATGGGTGTGCCAGCAGTAGTGGTTAATCAAAATTCATCTAACGCTTATATTTAATGAAGTTTTTAGTCATTACAAATGCACCTACTTTAAAAAAAGATTCTGTTTATCAGGCTTATAGTCCGTATGTTCGTGAAATGGATATTTGGTTTAATTCAGTAGATACTGTTAAAATTGTATCACCTACAAAGTATAATAGACCATTATTGACTTCCGCTTTTAAAAAGCAACCCTTAGTCGTTTCTATTCCAACGTTAAATTTTACTACATCGCTAGAGGCATTAAAAAGTTTCTTTTTTTTACCTATTATATTTATAAAATTATTTATCGGAATGTTGTGGGCTGATCACATCCATTTGCGTTGTCCAGGTAATATTGGATTATTAGGCTGTATGCTGCAAGTTTTTTTTCCGAAGAAAATAAAAACAGCTAAATACGCAGGTAATTGGGATCCAAAAGCTAATCAGCCTTTAAGTTATCGTATTCAAAAACGTATTTTATCCAATACCTTTTGGACAAAAAACATGACTGTTTTAGTGTATGGTGCATGGAGCAATCAGACCAAAAATATTAAACCATTTTTTACAGCAAGTTATAGAAATGATGAGCGATGTAAAATAGAAACAAAAGATTACTCAAAAACATTACGGTTTGTATTTGTAGGAAGTTTGGTTAGTGGTAAGCGTCCTTTACTGGCTATTCAAATTATAGAAGCACTACAGCATAAAGGCTATTCTGTGACACTAGATTTATATGGCGATGGTGTATTAAAATCAGAATTACAAGATTATATTGATGCAAATAAATTACAAAATATTATAGTTTTACACGGAAATCAAAGCAGTACTATAGTCAAACAACAATTAAAAGCTGCTCATTTTACGCTATTAGCTTCTCAGTCCGAAGGTTGGCCCAAAGCTATAGCAGAAGCTATGTTTTTTGGAGTCATACCCATTGCTACAGCAATATCTTGTGTCCCTAATATGTTAGATAATGGTAATAGAGGTATTTTAATAACGCCCAACGTAAATGAAGCAGTAGTTGCAATTGAAGCAGCACTATCTAACACTAAAACATTAGAGCAAATGTCTGTAAGTGCTCTAGCTTGGTCACAGTATTATACCTTAGATTTGTTTGAAGATGAAATAAAAACGCTAATACAGAATTAAATGCGAGTTCTTCAATTAATTGATAGTTTAGAAGCAGGAGGCGCAGAGCGTGTTGCAGTTAATTATGCTAATGGTTTATTAGGTAGCGTAGATGGTAGTTACCTGTGTGCTACCAGAGCAGAAGGTTTATTAAAATCTAATGTAAACAAAAGGGTAGGTTATTTGTTTTTAAGAAAGACAAAAACTTTAGATTTTAAAGCAATATGGACTTTACATCGTTTTGTTAAAAAAGAAAAAATTACTTTAATTCATGCGCATTCAACGTCTTATTTTTTAGCCACTTTAATAACTATTTTAAATTCTAAAGTTAAACTAGTATGGCATGATCATTATGGTAAAAGCGAATTTTTAAAACAACGTCCTCAAAGGGTTTTAAAATATTGTTCCAACTATTTTAATCACATATTTAGTGTTAATTTAAAATTAGAACAGTGGGCAAAAACTTGCTTAAACACCAAGTCGGTTAGCTATTTACCTAATTATGCAGTTTTAACAGCTACAAATTTAAAAACGGATTTAAAAGGTGTAGATGGTAAACGTGTCGTCTGCTTAGCTAACCTAAGACCTCAAAAAGATCATTTTAATTTATTACAAGCGTTTCAAATACTTGTAGCTAAATATCCAGATTGGACTTTGCATTTGGTAGGCAAAGATTTTAAGGATGAGTATTCAAAACACATTTCAAAATTTATATTGACAGCAAATTTAGAACAACATATTTTTGTATACGGAAGTTGTAATGACACTTCAGCAATACTTAAATCAAGTACTATAGGTGTTTTATCATCTCAATCAGAAGGTTTACCTTTGGCTTTATTGGAGTATGGATTAGCAGGACTAGCAGTTGTAGCTACTAATGTTGGAGATTGTAGTCAGGTTATTCAATCAGATAAAACAGGATTATTAGTTAATCCAAAAGATGAATTAAGCTTATTTAAAGCTGTAGAGCGGTATATCCAATCTGAAGCGTTAAGAGATGAACATTCTAAACATTTACAGCGATTAATCGCTCATTCATTTTCAGAAAGAAATACTATACAAAAACTAACAAATACCTATTTAGGCCTGTACTAATTTAAATGCAAAATAATTACTTAAAACTTTTAGGCTTACATGTTATCATAGGTGTCTTGGTGTACTTGTTTAGACCATTAGGACAGGTTTATTTTTATGGTGTAGTCAGTTATTTTATTTTAAAAATTATATCAACTAAACCTCAATTAAAAGGTTTTCAAATTGTAAGTGCTTGCGCATATATTGTAGGTGCTGAGGTTGTATTTAGGGTAACAAATAGTGGTCCTTTTTATGAGGCTAGTAAGTATTTAATAATTTTATTTTGTGTTATTGGCTTATTTTATCAAGGGTTTAGTAAAAAAGCGACTTCCTATTTGTTATATCTATTGTTGTTAATACCTAGTATATATGTCTCTTTATACGTATTGGATATTGGTCAAAACATAAGAAAAGCTATCGCTTTTAATTTAAGTGGACCGGTTTGTTTAGGCGTTGCTGCTTTGTTTTGTTACAATCTTAAATTAACCAAAACACAATTAGGTAGTATGCTTAATTATGCTGTTTACCCTTTAGCTAGTACTTTAGTTTATGTTATTGCTTATAATCCTAATGTAGCAGCTGTATCCAATAGTACAGGGTCTAATTTTGCAGCATCAGGAGGTTTCGGACCTAACCAAATGTCGACTGTTTTAGGATTAGGTTTTTTTATAATGACCATTAGGTTTTTTTATTTTAGTAAAACAAAGTTGATTCGTTATTTAGATCTACTGTTTATTCTTCTTTTTGCTTTTAGGGCTATAGTTACTTTTAGTCGTGGTGGTGTATTAACAGCTATAATAATGATTCTAGCTTTTGTTGTAATTTTATATAACCATACAAGTAAGACGCAAAAAAGAAATCTATTGTTTTCTCTAATAGGTTTTTTAGTTATAGGACTAGTAACTTGGTTAATTTCAGCTAGTCAAACCAATGGGTTAATAGAAAAGCGTTATGCTAATCAAAACGCTATGGGTATTGAAAAAAGTGATGTTACTACAGGACGAGGAGAATTGTTTTTAGCAGAATTTGATGAGTTTCTAGAGCATCCATTTTTAGGAGTAGGAGTAGGACGAGTCAAAGATCTTCGATTTCAAAAAACAGGGATTCATGCAGCATCACACAATGAAATGAGTCGTATTATTGCAGAGCATGGATTGTTAGGCATGATTGCTTTTACTATTTTACTATTAGTACCTTTGTTTTTTAGATTACAAAACCGAAGCAATGTCCTCTTTTTTTCCTTTTATTTATTTTGGTTACTCACTATCAATCACTCAGCGATGCGTATTGCAGCACCAGCTTTTATTTATGCATTAAGTTTATTATACATCATAGATGACACACCTAGTTTACATAGGAAACAAATTAACAAAGCACAATAAAACCATAACAACCATTGAGACTTTGGGCAAAGGTCTAGAGGCTTCAGGTTTTAATGTGACTTATGCTTCTAGTTATAAAAACATAGTTTTTAGATTTGTAGATATGTTGTGGACTGTTTTTAATCATCGTAAAACAGCAGACTATGTGCTAATAGACACTTATAGTACTTTAAATTTTTATTACGCATACGCTGTAGGTTTATTATGTCAATTTTTAAATTTAAAATACATTCCAATACTACATGGAGGACATTTACCTAATCGTTTAAAAAGCAGTCCTAAGCTGTGTAAGCAGTTATTTGATAAGGCCTATATAAATATTTCGCCTTCAGAATATCTTAAATCTTCATTTCAATCTTTTGGTTATAAAAATGTAAAGGTTATTCCTAATAGTATTACTCTTGATAATTATCCATTTACCAAGAGACCAATGGATACTATCCGATTACTTTGGGTACGTTCGTTTTCAAAACTATACAATCCTAAATTAGCTGTAGATATTCTGAGCGAATTAAAAAAACAAGGTTATCCTGTTAGTTTGTGTATGGTTGGTCCAGATAACGATGGTAGTTTGTTAACAACCCAAGCCTATGCTAAAACTTTAAATCTTGATGTCACCTTTACAGGGAAATTAAGTAAGGGTGAATGGATTGCATTATCTAAAAATTATAATCTATTTATAAACACCACTAATTTTGATAATACTCCAGTAAGTATCATTGAAGCAATGGCTTTAGGTTTGCCAATTGTGAGTACCAATGTTGGAGGTCTTCCGTTTTTAATTTCTGACCAATTTACTGGTTTATTAGTGCCACCAAATAGTACTGAAGCCTTTGTTGGAGCTATTTTAAAGTTGTATAATAACAAAGCCTTAGCATCAAGCATTGTAAATAACGCAAGACAACAAACAGAGGCTTTTGATTGGAATGCTGTAAAATTACAATGGATTTCTACTTTGCAATAAAAAACTTGTTAAAGCCAATTTACTTACTATATTTGAAGTTATACGACTACAACCTTAAACCAAACTACTAGAATGTCCACTAGGCAAGGCATACATTTTGAAATTTCAGAACGTAAATTACTTTTACGGTTATTTGATTTACTTTTTATAGGTGTGTCTTTGTATGGTGTTAGTACTTTTTTTGACTTTGATTATTTTAATGTCAATGCACAACATTGGGCTTGGTTTGTTGTTTTAGCAATTTATATTAGTGTTTTTGGTACTGTTTTAGAATTGTATGATTTACAAAAATCAAGTCGTTTAGATACCGTTTTAGGGACCATTTTATTGACAACTTCGGTAACTGTTTTATTTTATTTACTAACTCCTTTTTATACGCCTTCATTGCCAGAAAACAGATTACAAATCCTGTATTTTTATCTAGCTATTTTAATTGGCTTATATGTTTGGCGTTGGATGTACATCACTTTTATTTCGTCTCCACGATTTTTTAAAAAAGTATTATTGGTAGGTGAAACCTCTAATATCAAGGCCATTATTAATGCTTTTGCAAATGCAGATCCAAATTATAAAATCATAGGTTTTATTAACTGTGAAATAGCAAAAAAAGAAACTATTACATTTAATGGGTTAACAGAATATCAACCTTCAGAACTGCAAACAATAATTGAAAAAGAAGGGATTTCAGAAGTTGTCATAGCAAGTTATAACTCTGAAAATATTACACCTTCTATTTATACTGATTTAATTTCTTTGCTTGAAAAAGGATTTCCAATAAAGGAATACACACAGGTTTATGAAGATATTACTTATCGTGTACCAGTGCAGTTTGTAGGTAAAGATTTTTATAAATATTTTCCTTTTAGTAGAAACAATAAAAACAAGCTGTACCTTGCTTATAGACGTCTTTTTGATTTAGTAATATCTATTATTGGTTTGGTGTTAGGGACCTGTATATTACCTTTAATTTTACTTGGGAATATTTTAGGTAATCGTGGGTGTTTATTCTATAAACAAGAGCGAATAGGTAAAAATGGGATGCCATTTACGATTTTTAAATTTAGAACAATGGTTAAAGATGCTGAGGCTGCAGGAGCAGTTTGGGCTACCAAAAATGATAGTCGCATTACTGCTTTTGGTAAATTTTTAAGAGTGACACGTTTGGATGAATTTCCTCAGTTTATCAATATTCTTAAAGGCGATATGAGTTTAATTGGTCCACGTCCAGAGCGTCCATATTTTGTTAACGAATTGTCTCAAGTGATTCCGTTTTACGAAACCAGACATATTGTTAAGCCAGGTCTTACTGGTTGGGCTCAAGTTAATGCACGTTATGGGTCTAGTGTGGATGATAGTTTACTTAAACTTCAGTTTGATTTATATTACATCAAACACCGAAGCTTTTTATTGGACACCAATATTATTATTAAAACCCTAAGTACAATGATCTTTTTTAGAGGTCAATAAAAAAATCTTAAACGGATTGGTTTATTTTGTAATACCTTAATAAATATATGTATCTTATTGCTAAAGCTATTATTAAAGGTACCAAAGCAGGCGCAAAGCGTTGCACACCAATGGTCCAATGCATAACCATTAAACATAGCATTAATATCATGAATTTGATGTAAGCGATGTACCATTTTTTTGGAGTAGCTTTTAATATTTGCAGTATGCAAAATAAGCTTATTGGAAATGCCCATAAGACGTTATAGTTATAAGCTGTTGCTGTATGGTCTGTTGCAAACCATAATAAAAATAACAGTACGCCAACACTACCAGTTATTATAAAAATAGTCATGTCCAAGCCTTTAGTTCTTGTATTGTTTTTATAATCTTTATACGTTATAAATAGTATTACACTAGCTACTATTACTAGTATAAACAAAGGACTGATTAAAAAGGCGCTAACTTTATTACCGTTTATACCTTGTTTGGTATAAATAGCGTTGCTATTAATTACAAGTTTTTGACTGTTGTTTTTTAATGTCGCATTATTAAAAAAAACATTAACTTTTTCTGGTAAAAATAATTGTTCTCTAGCAGTTGCTTTACGATCAATAATAGATCCTAATGCAATGTCAATACCAAAGCTTCCCCAAGTATTCCAATGTAAATTATGATCTATTAATTGTCTAAAAGTCTGTTCTTGATAGTCTTTTGGTACATTGTAAACTAGTTGACCATCCAAAGTGGTTTCAACTATATCTCTAATTTTTGTAGCACAATTATCATAAAAAAAGTCATAGAGATAAGCGCCTTGATTTTTTTTGTAATTGGCTTCTAAGGTATTATAAAGGTCTTGTTTTTGTGTTGTTGTTAAGTTTAAATTTTGCTCTGTTATTGACCTGTCTTCATTTTTGTATAATGAAATTAAGTTTTTGTAGTTATTTTTTCCTTGTAAATAGTTTAATTTTCCTCTGGCAAAATTTAAATAGAAATTAGGTGCATCAAAATCGTATCTACCAAAATCATAAGCTATATCAAAAAAGCGTGATTTAACACGAATGGCATTATGGCCAAAAGCATCGTTTAGGTTGTTTCCTGGTCCAAAAGTGATTACACTAACCGTAGTGTCTTTTGATAATTGAAGATTTTGAGACCAACCTAAAGTCGCCCAACATAAAAAGAGAATTTGTAATACTAATTTCATGTTACAAAGATAACTTATCTAAAAACACTAAAGTCTAATTTTAACGAAAACACATTAGAATATAAAGCAACACTTTGGTCACCAATATCTGTAAAAGCATAATCTACATGAATGCCTTTATATTTAAAACCTACGCCAAAACTTGGTTGAAAGGTTAAGTCTTCAGAGTTGTCTATTTGTAATTCGTTTTGAAAATTACCAACTCCAGTTCTTAAATAAATCATGTCTATGTAACCAAATTGAAATCCTAAAGCAGGATTTATACTTGCAAAAGACGTTGAGATCACATCATTATTTTCTTCAAAACGAACGTTTAAATCCAGTTCGGCATCCAAAGTATAGTCATAATGAAAACGATATGATTTTGCGATACCTATTTGTAGTTTAGGTATTGTAATTTCTGTAGTTTCAGGTAATTCTTGATTTTGTCCTTCTACAGCATTTTGTACTTTAGCAAATTCATCTTCGTTTATAGTCCAAGCATTAAAAGTAGTTGTAATATCACGAGCCATAACACCAAATCTCCAATTGTTTTCAGTTTCAAACTGAATAGCAGCATCCAAACCAAAGCCCCAACTTTTAGCAAAATCTCCTATAATACGTCTAATAATTTTGGCATTAACACCATAACTCAATCCTTGTATTGGTAAATCTCTGGCGTATGAAAATGTAACACCATAATCAGCAGTAGAGAATAAGCTGATTCTATCATAGTTTATATTACCTTGTTCGTCAATTAATTGTGTAGTATCTAAAATGTCATCTACAGCAAAACGAATAAGAGATACTCCAAAAGCACTTTGGTCGTCCAGAGGCATTGCAAATGCAGCGTAATCGTAATTGGCAATATTAGCAAAATAACTAGAGTGCATTAATGCTAGTTGGTTATCTTCAAGATGAATTAAACCAGCAGGATTCCAATATCCAGCATTCACATCGTTTGTTCTAGCAACTGTTGCATTACTTAAACCTAAAGCAGCAGCATCTACACCAATATTCATAAATTCGTTGGAGTATTTACGTGTCGTTTGAGCTATAGTAAGCGATGCAGTTAATAATAGAAAAGATAGTAAACGTGCTTTCAAGTTTAATTTTTTTACAAAGATGGTATAATTTTTCTATATATTAAACTTCAATTTTAATAGTATATTGCTTAGGGTTTGGAATAGACCCAAATACTTTGTTATTTTTACCAAAAACTAATCGATGAACATTAAAGCATTTATACCAAATTTTATCACGCTTCTTAATTTATTATGCGGAAGTATAGCAGTGATTTTTGCAGTTAATAGCCATTTTATTTTTGCTGCATTTTTTGTTTTTCTAGGTATATTTTTTGATTTTTTTGATGGGCTTTTAGCTAGAAAATTAAAGGTCCAAAGCGAGCTTGGTTTACAATTAGATAGTTTAGCAGATATGGTTACCAGTGGTTTAGTACCAGGTATTGTTTTGTTTAAGCTATTAGAGTTGGCTACAAATAGCAAAGCGGTTACACCTATTAATGAGTGGTCAGAAACTATGCAATGGACAGGTTATAAATTAAATTTGTTACCTTTTATAGGGTTGTTTGTTACCTTAGCTTCTGCTTATCGTTTAGCACGTTTTAATATAGACCAAGAGCAACAAAATTACTTTAAGGGGTTGCCAACACCAGCCAATGCCTTATTAATCTTATCATTGCCTTTAATTTTAGAATTTCAGAATAACGATGTTATTAATGCTATTATTTTAAATCCTTGGTTTTTAGTTATACTAACTATTGTTAGTTGTTACATATTAAATGCTTCAATAAAACTATTTGCTTTAAAGTTTAAAAACTGGAGTTTTAAGCCCAATGCAGTACGATACATCTTTATTATTTTAACACTAGTACTTATTGTGGTGTTGCATTTTGCAGCCATACCTGTAATAATACTCTTATATATATTTCTATCATTATTTAACAATATCAATTAATACATACTATGCTACAAATTATTTTTACATTATTAATGCTTGTTTTATTACAAGCTGTTTTAGGTTTTGACAACTTATTATACATCTCATTAGAGTCTAAAAAAGCACCTCAAGACGATCAACAACGTGTTAGAAAAGTAGGTATTATAATTGCAATTGTTTTACGTATTGTATTGTTATTTGTTTTGGTTAAAATTATTGGTTTTTTTCAAGAACCATTTTCTTTTTTAACAGGACATATAGGTGAGGTTGCCTCATTTGAGTTTAATGGTCATAGCATCATTGTGTTAGCAGGAGGTGGTTTTATTTTATACACTGCTATTAAAGAAATTTGGCATATGATTGGTGCTCAAGATTTAGATCATGACATTGAAGGTGAGGGTAAAAGTCGTAAATCTTCAAACGCAGTTATTACAAGTATTGTAATTATGAATTTAGTGTTTTCATTTGATTCTATTTTAGCAGCCATAGGATTAACTAGCGATATAGAAAATAGTGTTACTGCTTTTATTGTAATGGCTATTGCTATTGTAATTAGTGGTTTGTTAATGCTGGTTTTAGCAGATCGTATTTCGGCATTTTTAGCAAAAAACAGAATGTACGAAGTATTAGGACTATTTATCTTATTTATAGTAGGAATAATGCTTATTACAGAAGGTGGTCATTTAGCGCATTTAAAGTTGTTTGGAAACCCAATTGAGTCTATGAGTAAAACAACCTTCTATTTTGTAATTGCTATTTTGGTTATTACAGATATTGTACAAGGTCGTTATCAAAAGAAAATTATAGCAGAAAATGCAAAGGTAAAAGTTGATGCTACAGACAAAGAGCAAGTTTAATACCTTACACTTTTAAAATTAAAAAAGCCAATTGAAATTTCAATTGGGCTTTTTTATTTATAATTATATTGAGACTTTAATCCCTAATCTTCTTCTTACGTAACTCAAAGTTTTGACCTAAGTAGACTTTACGTACCATTTCATCATTAGCTAGTTCTTCAGGTTCACCTGCTTTAAGGATGCTTCCTTCAAACATTAAATAGGTTCTATCTGTAATTGCTAAAGTTTCCTGTACGTTATGGTCTGTAATTAATATTCCAATGTTCTTTTTTGTTAATTGGGCTACAATACGTTGGATGTCTTCAACAGCTACTGGATCTACTCCAGCAAAAGGTTCGTCTAGTAAAATAAAGCTTGGATCTGTTGCTAATGCACGAGCAATTTCGGTACGACGTCGCTCACCACCAGATAATAAATCTCCTCTGTTTTTACGGATATGACCTAAACTAAACTCGTCAATTAAAGCTTCCATCCTGTGTAATTGTTCTTTTTTACTTAGTTTGGTTAATTGTAAGACGCTAAGAATGTTGTCTTCGATGCTTAATTTTCTAAACACTGAAGCCTCTTGTGCTAAATACCCAATACCATTTTGGGCACGCTTATACATAGGATATTTAGTAATATTAGTATTGTCTAAAAATATATTGCCAGCGTTAGGTTTTACTAATCCTACTGTCATATAAAACGAGGTGGTTTTACCAGCACCATTGGGACCTAAAAGTCCAACAATTTCGCCTTGACTAACCTCTAAAGAGACATCTTTTACTACTTTACGTCCATTGTAGGACTTCATTAAATGTTCGGCTCTAAGCTTCATTTTGTGTGTTTAATTGCTTTAAAAGTAAGCATTTCAGTATAACTTCTAAAAAAGGCACTTTAATTTATATAAAGTTTAACCTATTATTTATTGTTGGTCTTGAGCTTCTAAAGCTTCCCAATACTCATACGCACGTCTTAGGTGAGGTATTACAATAGTACCACCAATTAAAGTGGCAATACTTAGTGTTTCCATGACTTGCTCTTTAGTAAGTCCTTCTCTGTAACTAGACTCTAAATGGTATTTAACACAGTCATCACAACGTAAAACTGTACTAGCTACTAAACCTAATAATTCTTTGGTTTTAACATCCAAAGCTCCTTCAGTAAACGCATTAGTATCTAGATTAAAAATACGTTTGATTATTTTGTTATTATCGCCTAGAATCTTCTGATTCATTTTTTCGCGATAGTCGTTAAACTCTTTAACTTGTTCTGACATTTGTTTTGTTTTTATTTTCTTTCTTTATAACAATTCTAGAGATATGTATACTTATCTCATATAGTATTAAAACTGGAATGGCTACTATAATTTGACTAGCCACATCAGGAGGTGTAATTACAGCTGACACAATAAGTACTATTACCAAAGCAAATTTGCGGTATTTGCGCAAAAACTGAGGTGTTACTAAGCCTACTTTAGTTAAAAAGTAGATTAGTATAGGTAATTCAAATATGATACCAGAAGCCAATACAGAGGCTCTGATTAAACCAACATATGAGGCAATATCAATTTCGTTTGATACTTCGCTACTTACAGAGTAAGTTCCTAAAAAGTTTATGGATAAAGGTGTGATGATGAAATAACCAAACAGGACACCCATAAAAAATAATAAAGAGGAAATGATTATAAATCCTGTAGAAGTTCTTTTTTCTTTTGAAGTTAAACCAGGACTAATAAATCGCCATAACTGATAAATTACATACGGAAATGCTACTATAAATCCAGCGTAAATGGAGGTCCATATATGTATGGAGAATTGTCCAGCCATTTCACGGTTTTGGATAATAAACGGAAACTCGTCTGCGCAAAAACTAATGTCTTCAATACCAAAAAATTGAGACATTTGACACAACCATTGGTAGGTTGGAAAACTCATTTTTTGTGGTGCAAATAATACGTTGTCAAACATGATGCTTGGAAAACAAAACGCTACCAAACCACAAATAACAACAGCAGCAACAATCCTAATTAAATGCCATCTTAAATCTTCAAGATGATCCAGAAAGGACATCTCGTTTACATCTTTTTTTGCCATTATAATATACCTTCTCTAATTAAATCATGGATATGAACAACACCTGCATATTTACCATTGTTTTCTACTAAAATCTGAGAAATACCATAGGTTTCTAAAAGTTCCATAGCATCAATAGCCATAGCGTCTTCTTCAATACGTTTAGGATTAGCACTCATGATATCTTTAGCAGTTAAATTGTTAAAGTTATCTACCTTACTTAGCATACGTCTTAAATCTCCATCTGTAATGATACCTACAATTTTATTGTTTTCTGTAACAGCAGTAACGCCTAACATTTTTTCAGAAATTTCAATAATAATTTCTTTAATGTTAGTGTCTAATGTTACTTCTGGTTTTTGATTAACAGATGCAATATCATGCACACGTAAATATAATTTTTTACCCAAAGCACCACCAGGATGGTATTTAGCAAAGTCTTTGCTAGAAAAACCACGTAATTCTAATAGGCTTACCGCTAAAGCATCACCTAAAACTAATTGGGCAGTTGTACTTGTTGTAGGCGCTAAATTGTTTGGACAAGCTTCTTTTTGTACAAAAGCATTTAAAATATAGTCAGCTTGTTGGCCTAAAAACGATTCTTTATTACCAGTAATGGCAATCATCTTATTTTTAGCGTTTTTTATTAGAGGCACTAAAACTTTAATTTCAGGAGTGTTTCCGCTTTTAGAAATACAAATTACAACATCATCTTCTAGTATAAGACCTAAGTCTCCATGTATGGCATCTGCAGCATGCATAAACACCGCTGGAGTCCCAGTTGAGTTTAATGTTGCTACAATTTTTGTAGCTATAATGGCACTTTTACCAATACCAGTAATAATTACACGACCTTTACTGTTGTATATTAATTGGACTGCTTCAGCAAAGTCATTATCTACTAAATTGGATAAATTTAATATGGACTGACCTTCTAATTTAATAGTTTCTTTGGCACTTTCAATAATAGAAGCTTTTGTTTTCAATGTATTTATTTTTTTGGTTTATAAAGATTTTACTATCTTTAGTCTTATTCATTAAAACTTTAATTGTTTTAGCGAATTAGATTGACAGCAAATTTAACGAAAAATTGAAAGAGGAATTCAATTCTTTACAACTATTTATTTGTGAGTCAATAGTGAGTAAGTGTAAAAAAAAATTAATTTAATACGTAAGTTTAACATAGTGAAAAGCGATTTGCATTCTGCACTAAAAAAGTACTTTGGTTTTGACGAGTTTAAGGGACTCCAAGAACAAGTCATACAAAGTATTACCAAACAAGACAATACATTTGTTATTATGCCGACTGGTGGAGGTAAAAGTTTATGCTACCAGTTACCAGCTTTGATGCAAGAAGGAACAGCTATTGTAGTTTCTCCTTTAATTGCATTAATGAAAAATCAGGTGGATGCCATTCGTGGTATTTCTAATGAAAACGGGATAGCACATGTATTAAATTCATCTTTAAATAAAACCGAAATAAAACAGGTTAAAGAGGATATTACTAATGGAGTAACCAAGTTATTATATGTTGCACCAGAATCCTTAACTAAAGAAGAAAATGTCGAGTTTTTAAGAACGGTCAAAATCTCGTTTATGGCAGTAGACGAAGCCCATTGCATTAGTGAATGGGGACATGATTTTAGACCAGAATACCGAAATTTGAGATCCATAATAAGACGTATTGGTGACAATATACCCATTATTGGTTTGACAGCAACAGCAACACCTAAAGTGCAAGAAGATATCTTGAAAAACTTAGGTATGAATGATGCTAACACCTTTAAAGCGTCCTTTAATAGACCTAATTTATACTACGAGATACGTCCCAAAACTAAAAATGTAGATGCAGATATTATCCGTTTTGTAAAACAAAACGAGGGTAAGTCTGGTATTATTTATTGTTTAAGTCGTAAACGTGTAGAGGAGTTAGCCCAAGTTTTACAAGTTAACGGTATTAAAGCAGTCCCTTATCACGCAGGTTTAGATGCCAAAAAACGCTCAAGCCATCAGGATATGTTTTTGATGGAAGATATTGACGTTGTAGTTGCAACCATAGCCTTTGGTATGGGAATAGATAAGCCTGATGTGCGTTTTGTAATTCATCATGATATACCTAAAAGCATAGAAAGCTACTACCAAGAGACTGGTCGTGCAGGTCGTGATGGAGGTGAAGGACACTGTTTAGCCTATTATGCTTACAAGGATATAGAAAAATTAGAAAAATTTATGTCTGGTAAACCTGTTGCAGAGCAAGAGATTGGTCAAGCTTTGTTACAAGAAGTTGTCGCTTTCGCGGAAACTTCAATATCACGACGAAAATTTATACTTCATTACTTTGGTGAATCTTTTGATAACGAAACAGGTGAAGGTGGAGATATGGATGACAATATGAGACATCCAAAAGAAAAACAGGAATCTAAAGATGATGTAAAGCTGGCTTTAGAAATTGTAAAAGCTACAAACCAAAAATATAAAGCAAAAGAACTTGTTAATGTTATCACAGGTAAATCTAATGCTTTAATTGCCTCTCATAAAACGGATGGTCAACCCTTTTTTGGTAAAGGAAAAGATAAAGACAAGTCCTACTGGATGGCATTAACGCGTCAAATGTTAGTTGCTGGATTATTAAAAAAAGATATTGAAACCTATGGTGTTATTAAATTAAAACCAAAGGGTGAAGACTTTATCGCACAACCAGAATCTTTCATGATGACTAAAGATCATGAGTTTAGTGAAACAGCAGACAACTCTATAATTACCGCACAAAGTGGAGGAGGAGCAGTTGTTGATGAGGCTTTAATGACTATGTTAAAAGACTTGCGTAAGTCTAATGCTAAAAAATTAGGCGTACCACCTTTTGTGATTTTTCAAGATCCTTCATTAGAAGATATGGCTTTAAAATATCCAATATCTTTAGCCGAACTGTCTAATGTTCATGGAGTAGGAGAAGGTAAAGCTAAAAAATATGGTAAAGATTTTGTCAAATTAATCGAGAAATATGTTGAAGACAATGATATTATTCGACCAGATGATTTAGTTGTAAAATCAACAGGAAGTAATTCAGGTTTAAAATTATATATCATTCAAAATGTAGACCGTAAACTACCTTTAACAGACATAGCATCTGCAAAGGGAATGGAAATGTCTGCTTTTATAAAAGAAATGGAAGCAATCGTATTTTCTGGGACTAAACTAAATATTGATTATTGGATTAATGATATTTTAGATGAAGACCAGCAAGAAGAGATCCATGATTATTTTATGGAGTCTGAAACCGATAAAATAGATGTTGCTATTGACGAGTTTGATGGTGATTATGATGATGAAGAATTACGATTATATCGTATAAAGTTTATCAGTGAAGTTGCTAACTAATTAATAGTAATTATTACACTTATAAAAAAAAATCTAA
>NZ_BCBW01000054.1:0-35364 GCF_001315805.1 Olleya sp. ITB9 | reverse complement strand
TATTAGATTTTTTTTGTTTTAATCTGTAGTTTCAATTGGTTTAAAAACTAACGTTTGCTTTTTTATAGTTAAAGTTAAACTTTTTATTGTCGAACGTTTGATGCTTTCTACAGTGTCTTTTTCAATTTCAAAATCTATTCTGGTGGCACTCCCTTTAAATCCAATGTCTATTGGGTCAGATTCAATTTCATTCATATCAGATTTTAAATCCATTACATAACCATTGCCTTCTACAATTAAATTTGCTCCAGTTTTAGTTTTTGTATTTAATTTACCAACCACATACGTTTGTAAATAATAATAACCACCCAACTCGTTATAGCCAGCATAAATAACATTAGCATCTGCAACGCCTAGAGGTTGGTCTTCACTATGTTTTAAAATTGTGTCTATATAATTAGCTTGATCTTCTACTATTGTATTGTTTGAGTTTTTACTTCCAAAAAGCTTACTTAATAATCCCATAATTGTTTATAAATGTGTGTCAAATTTAATATAATTAAATAGAATGGGTTTGGGTTAAAAAAAACATAACTCATACCTTATAATTTTTAACTTCTTTATACCTTTGCACTTCATTAAAATACAATGTAATGCAAGACGGTTTATACGCAAAATTTAATACTACAAAAGGCGAAATTTTAGTCGCTTTAGAATTTGAGAAAACTCCTGGAACAGTAGGTAACTTTGTTGCTTTAGCAGAAGGAAATATGGAAAATGAAGTTAAACCACAAGGTACACCTTATTATGATGGTTTAAAATTTCATAGAGTTATAGATAACTTTATGATCCAAGGAGGTTGTCCTCAAGGTACTGGATCAGGTAATCCTGGTTATAAATTTGATGACGAGTTTCATCCTGATTTAAAACACAGTGGACCTGGTATTTTAAGTATGGCTAATGCAGGACCTGGTACTAACGGAAGTCAGTTTTTTATTACGCATGTTGCTACAGATTGGTTAGACGGTAATCATACTGTATTTGGTAATGTTGTAGAAGGACAAGATGTGGTGGATGCAATTGCACAAGGAGATGAAATCACTACTTTAGAAATTGTTAGAGTTGGTGCTGCTGCAGAACAGTTTAATGCTATTGAAGCGTTTAGAACTTTTGAAGGTGCAAGAGAAAAACGTGAAGCTGCAGAACTTGAAGCTAAACGTGCAGAATTAGACAAATTAGCTGCAGGTTTTGAAGAAACTAAAAGTGGTTTACGTTACCAAATTATCCAAAAAGGATCAGGTAAGAAAGCCGAAAAAGGAAATCAAGTCTCTGTACATTATAAAGGACAATTAGCAGACGGAACTGTTTTTGATAGTTCTTACAAGCGTAATCAACCTTTAGATTTTCAAGTAGGAGTTGGACAAGTTATTTCTGGTTGGGATGAAGGTATCCAATTATTAAACGTTGGTGATAAAGCACGTTTTGTTATTCCTTCTAACTTAGGTTATGGAGCAAGAGGTGCAGGCGGAGTTATTCCACCAAACGCAGTACTTGTTTTTGATGTCGAGTTAGTTGACGTTAAATAAATATAAAATATTTTATTATATTAAAGCCTCATAGATATTATGTCTATGAGGTTTTTTATTTATATAATGATGACAGATCAACAAATTCAACTTCTAAAATACCCAATAGGAACCTTTAATTGTCCTGATGTAATTACGACTAGTGATATTCAATCTTGGATAGCTATATTAGATCATTTTCCTTCTAGATTAGCACAGATGGTTAATCCTTTAACAGATGCACAATTGGATACACCATATAGACCAGAAGGTTGGACCATTAGACAGGTAATACACCATGTTGCAGATAGTCACCATCATAGTTATATTAGATTTAAGTGGTCAATGACAGAACAAAATCCGGTTATTAAAGCTTATGAAGAAAATGCTTGGGCTAATCAACATGATTATAATCAACCCATAGCTTTATCAATACTCCATATTAAAGCTGTTCATGCTAAACTAGTTTATTATCTTAAAGGTTTAACTGAAAAAGATTTACAGCGTACTTTTATTCATCCGGAAAGTGGTGATACCGTTTCTTTAAATCAAAATGTTGGTATTTATGCTTGGCATAGTAATCACCATTATGCGCATATTTATGAATTATTAAAACGTAAAGGTTGGTTTTAGTCATCTAAAGGTATTGAGAACCCTATAGTTGCTCCATCTATAAATTGCTGGACACTATTTATAAAATAAATGCTGTAATTAGTTTTGTTTTCTATTTAAAGTCACTAAGCCTAGTATTGGACCTATAGCTAAAATAATATATATAAAATTAGAGTTAGTATAACTTAATAATAATGTTATGCACTGTAAGCTTATTATGGTAATAAAATAGCCTAAGCAATTTACAATTGTTAAAGCCGTACCTTTTATATCTGAAGGAGCTTTTTGTACTACTAATGTTGAAAGTAAAGGTGAGTCAGCTACAACTACCATTCCCCAAAACATTAAGAAAATAATAAACACTAATTGATTTGAAACAGTAAATAGTAAAGGCGAAACTAAACAACAAACGCCAGACAATAGCAGTGCTAAACTAGTTGTTTTTTTTTCGCCTAAAATTTTAGATACGCTACCAAAAAGCACACAGGCTAATCCACCAATACCAATAATAAAAAACGAAAGCAACGGTATGTTAAACACCACTTCAGGATGTCTTGTTGTATAGGTTTTTAGCATGATGGGTACAAATGCCCAAAACGTATATAATTCCCACATGTGCCCAAAATATCCGAAAGCTACAGCCCTAAAAGATTGTTTTTTAAACACTTTAAAGCAGGCAGACCATTCCGTTTTAGCGCCAACTTTACAATACGGACCATTAGGTACAAAAAGTAATATTAGTAAACCACCAATTATAGCCAAAATAGAAGTAGTGATAATTACAAGTTTCCATGGGTAACTTACTGTTAGGTCTTTTAAAATATGCGGAAAAGCTGTACCAATAACCAATGCACCAACCAATAAACTTAGCGACTGTCCTAAACCGTCTTTGTAATAATCGGACGCTATTTTCATACCCACAGGATAGATACCTGCTAAACAAAACCCAGTTAAAAACCTTAGTACTAAAAGGCTAGAAAGAGTATGTTGCTCCCAGATAATTAACCCATTAAATAAGGCTCCAAAAATGGCGCTTATAAAAAATACTTTGGAAGGCGAAAATCGATCGGCTAATGCTAATATTGCAAAAACTAGTGTCCCACCAATAAAACCAAATTGTACAGCAGAGGTTAGATGCCCTAAAGCATTGGTATTTAGATTAAAACTTATAATCAGGTCATTAATCACACCATTTCCTGCAAACCAAAGTGAGGTACAGCAAAACTGAGACAGAACTATAAGGGGTAAAATGTGTTTTGTTTGTTTCAATGTAATTAATACAAATTAATTGTAAACTGTTTTTGATATGTAAAGCTAATATTAAATACTGATATACCAATTTATAGCTAGCCAAAAACGTTGTCTTGTAGATTGGTTAACAAAATCATTAATTCTGTAATCTAAACCAAACTCAAGCTTGTTGTTATCCGTAAAAACATAGCCTACATTTGGTAAAACTCTGATTTCTAAATCGTAATTCTCCTTATTTTTAAAACGGTTAAGGTACTCGTTACTAATTTTTAAATACCATTCGTTTTTATCAACAGATTGACCATTTAAAGGGATGTCAAAAGTGACACGATACCGTAAACGTAATGCCATAGTTTCATTTGAAACAAAGGTTTGATCTGTAGAAAATCTGTGACCTAACCTAAAAGCATTAAAACGATTAATAATAGTGAATTGTTGAATGGTTCGTTTTACAATATCTTGATCTCTGAATCTTAATAAAAAACCACCAGCAATTGTGTTATTTAAACCTGTTTTTTTTGAAACTACTATGGCTGCATCAGTATGAACGTAATCATAATTAGTTGTTTGATTGTTTCCAAATTGACCAGTTTTAAATAATTGTCTAAATTCTGATTTAAAATTTATTTTCCAATTATTTTCTAATGATTTTCTAAGGTTAATCGTTGGTAATGTTCCTATATTATAAGTGTTTTGTGCTTTTGTATTAAAACTAAAAACACAACATAGTAATAAGAGGTAAAAAGGCTTCATTATTAAAACTGGATATTATCAGTGTTTCTAAAAATTATTGTTTTTGTGGATTTTAGTGTGCCTTCTTCATTAAATAAATATTCATAAAGCGCTTTGTCGTTTTTTGTTTTTCCTTTTAAAATTATTTCATAGTTAGTGGTGATGTTGTTGGGATGTCCAGATTTAAAGAAAGCCAGTAATGCTTCCTTTGAGCCAATATATTGGATTTGTATTTTTTTAATCCAATGTTTATCAAATTTGGTTTCTAATACATTTGTTATGTTAGCATAGGTTTTAACAGAAATATCGTCTTTATGTGTTTCAACTTCAATATCTTGAAGACTTCCATCCATGTTAAACTCAATACTGTATTTTTTGTTTTGATATTTAGTTTTGGCTTCAATAGATTGACCTGTTTCATTTATTTCGTGATACCATTTAACTTGTTTTGAAGCTAATAATTGATAAATAAATTGTTTAGCTTGATCTGGAACCATATGAACAGAAAGTCTTGATTCTTTTTCAAATTTAGTTTGAGCCATTATTGTATTTCCTAAAAATAGGAAACAGAAAAGTACACAAAGATTTTTCATTTTAAAAACATTAAATTGCATTACAAATATAACGACAAACTAACAGTTATGAGTGATACAATTCAGTTTGAAGATTTTACTAAAGTAGATCTTCGCGTAGGAACAATATTAGAAGTCAATGATTTTCCTGAAGCAAGACAGCCAGCGTATCAATTAAAGATTGATTTTGGAGATTTAGGAATTAAAAAAACTAGCGCACAAATTACAACGCTATATAATAAAGACCAATTATTACAACGTCAGATTCTTGCTGTGGTTAACTTTCCTAAAAAGCAAATCGCAAATTTTATGAGTGAATGTTTAGTATTAGGAGCTGTAAATGGTAAGGATGTTATTTTATTAAATCCAGAACATAAAGTGCCCAACGGTACCATTGTATCTTAAATAGATAACATAAAAAAAGCCTTATCGTTTAGAGAAGGCTTTTTTATTTGTTGTTTGTAGGATTTTAAATATCATCAAAATCTACATCAGTAAATCTACTTTCAGCAGTAGCTTCAGTGGTTGAGGTTGCTTCAGGAGCAGTAGTTGTTACCTGAGGTGTGTCGTATTCTTTTTTGAAATCTTTTTGGTGACGTTCGCTAATAACTTCATCTCCTTTTTCGTTGATGATGTAATCTGTCATTTCTCTTAAGATGTCATTAAACTCGTTAAAATCTTCTTTGTACAAATAGATTTTATGTTTTTTGTAATGAAATGATCCATCGTCATTAGTAAACTTTTTACTTTCAGTAATTGTTAAGTAGTAGTCTTCTGCTTTAGTAGCTCTTACATCAAAAAAATAAGTTCGTCTTCCTGCTCTTAATACTTTCGAAAAAATTTCTTCCTTCTCCATCATCTCGTTATTGTGCATAATCTAAATTGTGTTGTTAGTTGTTTCTGATAAACCAAAAATCAAAAAAAAAGTTGAATGCCACAACATTTTAATGTAAATCTTTTTATTTAGTTGTTTTCAAATACAGCTCTTTGTAGTATCCATCAGTGTTTATTAACTGTTGATGTGTTCCTGATTGTACAATATTTCCGTCATCTAAAACTATTATTTTATCTGCATTTTTAGCAGAAGATATTCTGTGGCTAACAATTAAAGTCGTTTTACCTTTAGTAATGGTTTTAAGATTGTTTAATATTTTTTCTTCAGTTTCTGTATCCACAGCAGATAAACAATCATCAAACAGCATGATTTGAGGCGTTTTAATTATTGCTCTTGCAATAGATACACGCTGTTTTTGTCCACCAGATAGCGTAATACCACGTTCGCCTAAAACAGTATTGTATTTGTTTTTAAACTTAATAATGTTTTTATGGACTTGTGCTAGTTTGGCAGCTTCTATCACTTCTTGATCCGTAGCATTTTCTTTACCAAACTTAATGTTGTTATTAATACTGTCGCTAAACAAAAAGGCATCTTGTGGGACGTAACCTGTAGCGTCGCGTAAACTATACAAGTTAAGTGATTCAATAGGTTGGTGGTCTACTAAAACCTGTCCTTTATTGACGTCATATAACCTACCAACTAAATCTAAAATTGTAGATTTTCCAGATCCTGTTTTTCCTATTATAGCTAATGTTTCGCCAGGATTAACCTTAAAGCTAATATCTTTTAAAGCTTGAATATTTGTGTCATCATAAGTAAAGGATACATTTTTAAATTCAATTTCACCAATAATATCAGACGTATTAGGATTGTTATTTTGTATTTCTGGTTCAGTTTTTAAAAACTCGTTAATTCTGTTTTGAGAGGCTTCAGCTTCTTGTACAATTGAAGTTACCCAACCTACAGTTGCAACAGGCCAAGTTAACAGGTTAACATACATTATAAACTCTGAAATTGTACCTAGACTAATTTCACCATTCATATATTGTTTACCACCAATATAAATGACTAAAACATTACTAAGTCCGATTAATAATATCATCATCGGAAAAAACAAGGCTTGTATCCTAACTAAACTTAACTGTTTTTGTTTACTATCTTCAGATAATTTATCAAACTGCGATGAGGTTTGAGGTTCTATACCGTAAGCTTTAATCACTGAAATTCCGCTAAATGTCTCTTGAGAAAATGTAGATAATTTAGATAAATACTGTTGCACAATGGTACTACGTTTATGTATTTCAGAGCTAATTTTATAAATAATAATGGATAGTATCGGTAAAGGTATTATAGTATATAAAGTTAATGTTGGCGCTTGTTTAAACATAAAAATTAATGCAACAACAAATAAAGTAAGTGTGTTAATACTGTACATAATAGCAGGTCCAGTATACATGCGTACTTTTGTAACGTCTTCGCTAATACGATTCATCAAATCACCAGTTCTATTCTTCTTATAAAAATTTAAAGACAATTTTTGGTATTGCTGATAAATTTCATTTTTTAAATCAAACTCAATATAACGTGATACATTAATTATTGTTTGACGCATCCAAAAGGTTAATATTCCTGATAATATTGCCGAGCCAATTAAAAACATAATATATTTTAGTAATTTAGCTCTATAATTAACCACACTATTTTCAGGGTTTTGTAGCTGGTCATTGACCACGTCTATAATAGATCCAATAAATTTAGGAACAAAAACAGTAAATAATTTAGAAATTATAGTTATTAAAACACCAATTATAATTTGGGTTTTATACTTGTAAAAGTATTTGTTAAGATGTTGTAATTCTTTCATTTAAATGAAAACGTAGGTTCGTATTTTTTTTAATAATTTCACATTTTAACGTGTAAATTATTGTTTTAATGTTAATAATAGAGTAATTTTGCGCATTGATTTTATAAATAATGTAAAATCTATGTATTAAATTAAAATGTTTACTAAATGGTTTCAGAATTAATCAATACCAATCAATTATCAAAAGCAGATCCTGTTTTTGGGCAATTATCTTTTGATAATCACGAACAAGTCGTTTTTTGCAACGACAAAGATACAGGATTAAAAGCAATAATCGGAATTCATAACACAGTTTTAGGACCTGCTTTAGGAGGTACCAGAATGTGGCAATATGCCAATGAATGGGAAGCTGTAAATGATGTATTACGCTTATCTAGAGGTATGACTTTTAAGTCTGCTATTACAGGTTTAAACCTTGGTGGTGGAAAAGCTGTCATTATAGGTGATGCTAAAACACAAAAAACGCCAGAATTAATGAAGCGTTTTGGAGAGTTTGTACACAGTTTAAGTGGTAAGTACATTACTGCTGAAGATGTTGGTATGGAAACTGCTGACATGGATACAGTTAGAGAAGTGACACCTTATGTAACAGGTATATCTGAAGATAAAGGAGGAGCAGGTAACCCATCTCCAATCACAGCTTATGGTGTGTTTATGGGTATGAAAGCTGCTGCAAAATATAAATTTGGAACAGATGTTTTAGAAGATAGAACAGTCATTGTTCAAGGTATTGGTCACGTTGGAGAATCTCTTGTAGAGCATTTAACAAATGATGGTGCTAAAGTAATTATTGATGATATTAATCAAGAACGATTAGAAGCAATCAGTAAAAAATATGGTGCCTCTATTTACAAAGGAAATAATGTATATGCTGAAGCTGTAGATATATATGCACCTTGTGCTTTAGGAGCAACAATTAACGATACTACAATTAATACTATTCAAGCTAAAGTTATTGCTGGTGCTGCAAATAACCAATTAGCAGATGAGTTGACTCATGGTCGTATCTTACAACAAAAAGGTATTGTTTACGCACCAGATTTTTTAATTAATGCTGGTGGAATTATTAATGTTTATGCCGAGTTAGAAAACTATGGTAAACAAGAAATAATGAGAAAAACTGAAAATATCTATAATACTACTTTAGAAATTTTAAGTA
Source organism: Olleya sp. ITB9 (assembly GCF_001315805.1). Classification (NCBI taxonomy): domain Bacteria; kingdom Pseudomonadati; phylum Bacteroidota; class Flavobacteriia; order Flavobacteriales; family Flavobacteriaceae; genus Olleya; species Olleya sp. ITB9. The sequence continues at coordinate 26,831 of NZ_BCBW01000054.1, read as the reverse complement.
ATGCTGAAACTAATGATATAACAACGCATCAAGCAGCATTAAATATTGCTTTAGCAAGAATTGAAGCAAGAAAAAAAGAAAATCAACAATAGATATCATATAATATACTATTTTTGCAAGGCGAAAGTGAAAACTTTCGCCTTTTTAATTATTAAAAAAAAGTATTTCAAACTAATTGAAATTTAAAGTTCTTTGTAAGTATGCTAAGTAGACGACATATTCGTGTTAAAGTAATGCAGGTTTTATATGCATTTAATGGTACAGAAAGTGATGATTTTTCTAAAGACCAAAAATTTTTATTATACAGTATAGATAACATGTATAATTTATATTTAACGATGTTTTCGTTAATTATAGAAGTAGGAAAGCGTTCTAAATCTCAATTAGAAACCATCCAAAAAAAGCATTTAGCAACTCCAGAAGAAAAAAATCCAAACAAAAAATTTGTAAATAATCAAGTTTTACAATTAATCACTAACAACGAAGCTTTAAAAAGCGAGTTTGAAGCTAAAAATATTAACAATTGGCAGTTAGATAATGAGTATGTTGAGATTATATATAAGGATATTTTAGCAAGTGATCTTTACAAAGAGTACATGTCTACTAAAACATCTACTTTTAAAGAAGACAAAAATTTTATTTTAGATGTCTTTAAAGAAATTATCGCACCAAACGATAAACTTTACGATTATATCGAAGACAAAAACCTAACTTGGTTAGATGACCTGCCAACGGTTAATACAGCCATATTAAAGTTATTACGCAAAATTAAAGAAACGTCAGACGACCGTTTTTTAACGCCTAAACTTTATAAAGATATAGAGGATAAGCAATATGCTATTAATTTGTTTAAAAAGACATTGTTAAATCAGTCTAAACTTAGCGAAGAAATTGCAGGTAAGACTAAAAACTGGGATACAGAGCGTATTGCAAGTTTAGATTTGGTGTTGCTAAAAATGGCCATTTGCGAGCTAACGAATTTTCCGTCAATACCAACTAAAGTAACCATTAACGAGTATCTTGAAATATCAAAAGAGTACTCAACACCAAAAAGTAGCATCTTTATAAATGGTATTTTGGATAAACTGTTAAAAGAATACCAAGAGGAGGGAAAGCTAAATAAAGTTGGTCGAGGATTGATGTAGTAAAAAAATATTATTATTTTTACAGTTCTAAATTTATAAAACTAGAAACTTTAAATGTTAAGGTTTCAACAAAACTAAATACCTATTATGAAAAAAGTATTGATTCTATTAAGCGCAGTATGCTTAATCAGCTTAACATCATGTAAGCAAAATGCAGCAGCTAAAATTGACGCAAGTAATGTAACTGCAGCAGCAGAGAGAGATGCAAAATCTGACAAATTACCTGTAATTACTTTTGATAAAAAAGAGCATGACTTTGGTCAAATTGTTTCAGGTACTCCTCAAGAAACAGTATTTACTTACACAAATACAGGTGAGGCACCATTAGTAATTACAGATATTAAAAGTACATGTGGTTGTACAGTACCAAAAGATTGGTCAAGAGAGCCATTAGCAGTTGGAGCATCAGACAAATTTACTGTTAAATTTAACGGTAAAGGAGCAAACAAAACATCTAAAGTAATTAACATAACAGCTAACACAGCTTCAGGAAAAGAGTCTGTAAAGATTTCAGCTTTTATTACTCCAGATCCTAATGCAGCAGCAAAAGGAGCTAATACTAACTTAGGACCAGTTATTAAGTAATGGAAAGTATTAGCAGTTTTTTACCTATAATTGCCATGTTTGCGGTAGTGTATTTCTTTATGATTGCACCACAAATGAAACGTGCAAAAAAAGAAAAGCAATTTGCTGCAGATTTAAAACGTGGTGATAAAGTAATAACTAAAAGTGGTATGCATGGTAAAATTGCCGAGCTTAACGACAAAGACAATAGTTGTGTTATTGAAACCATGTCTGGAAAATTAAAATTTGATCGTTCAGCTATTTCAATGGAAATGAGCTCTGCGTTAAATAAACCAGCAACTAGCTTAAAAAAGTAAATACATTTTACATTATATTATAAAAAGGCGACCAATTGGTCGCCTTTTTATATTCAACAGTTTTTGTATTTATCATATAATCCTTTATGGTCTATTATTAAGGGTCTGATTTTTTCTATTCGTTTTTGTTTTGTTTGCCTCTGTTAAGTAATTACAATATTCACGTTGTTTATAGATTTAAGTGTTTTAAAAGCTAATAGTTAACGTTAGCCTAAAAGCAAAACAGTCTCAAACTTTTTTAAGGATTATTGAGTGTACGCTATTTATCCTTCTTTTGATTATATAGAGCTTTTTTTAAATAAGTATTTATAATATTTAAGTCTACATCATTAATGGATTTAAATCTTAATTGTCTAAGTAACTTGGTTTTTCCTTCTTGTGTATTATATAATAATCTATGCTTATCTTTTAATTCTGTTTTAATATTTTAAGTATTTATTAAATTTAGGACCTCTCTATAGACATGATTATTTTGGATATATTCTTCAACAGAAGATACTTTTTTCATTATATATTATTTAGAGCAATTTAAAAAACTACATTTTTTAACTCTATCTATTTCTATCTCAGATCACTATTTATTTTTATTTAGATTAAATATAAATAAACTTTGAAATTTTAGTTTTGAAGATTATATTTGCGCTTTATTTAAAACCAATCTAAATAATATTATGTTTAAGCAAATAACTTTTATATTAATTATGGCAGTTCAGTTGTCATTTTCACAATCTAAAATAACTGGTACTGTTACTAATGAAGCAGATGAAATAATTCCGTATGCATCAATCACCTTAGAAGGAACATATATAGGTGTATCAGCAGATGCTGATGGTTTTTTTATGTTCGAAGATCTTAAAAATGGGGCTTACACTATTAAGGTGTCTTCAGTTGGATACAAAATAGTAAATCAAGTTGTCAACTTAACTGAAAACGAAACAAAATCATTAACATTTAAACTTCAATTTGATGGTGATTTAGACGAAGTAGAAGTTTTTGGTAACCGTTTTAAGCATCCTGATAAAATTGAAGCTTTGACTAGATTACCATTAGCACCTTATGAACAAATTCAAAGTATATCTATAATATCAGATAAATTGATAGAACAGCAAGGTAATTTAACAATTTCTGATGCAACCAAAAACGTTCCTGGTGTGTATACATTTGCTACCTATGGTAATAAAAGAGAAAGTATGTCTTCTCGAGGCTTTAGAGGAATTCCTGTTTTAAAAAACGGAGTTAGAGTGCATTCAGATTTTAGAGGTCAAGGTATTTTGACAGATATGCAAGGTGTAGATAATATACAGGTTTTAAAAGGTGCAGCATCAATTACGCAAGGTGTTGCAACCGATTTAGGAAGTCCAGGAGGTATTATAAATCTTGTTACTAAGACTCCTAAATATGAATTTGGTGGTAATGTATCTTTACGTGGTGGAAGCTTTGGTCAAGCTAGAACTACTTTTGATGTTTATGGTCCTTTGGCCAAAACTGAAACAACTGCTTTTAGATTAAATGGAGCTTTAGAGCGTGCCGATAGTTATAGAGATGGAATAAGTTCTGACCGATTTTACATCAACCCTTCTTTTCAATGGAAAGCAGATGACAAAACAACTATTACTTTAGAATTAGATTATTTTGAGGATAGCCGAACTCCAGATTTAGGAACTGTAAACCTTGGTGAAAATGATCAGAATTTAATTTATGACTTACCATATGATCAGTTTTTAGGTTTTGAAGATGATAAAGCATTAACGACTAATACAACTTATGCTGTTAGATTTGATAGAGTATTATCTGACAAATTAAGCTTAAAAGGAGCTTATTATAAATCTAATTTAGAGCTTGATGATAAAGGAGCTAGTTTAGGTGGTGTAGTTAGTGATGTAGATGGTAATTCAATTTATAATCAAAGATCAAGAGGATATTCTCTGTCAACTAGAGAAGACAATAATAGTGTCATTCAATTTGACTTAATAGGTGATGAACTAAAAACAGGAAATATTTCACATACTTTTCAAGTAGGATTTGACTATCGCACCAATAATTATAATACAACTTCACAACGTGCAACTACTGTAGATACCATAGATGTTTTTACTAGTAATACAAGTGTATTGCCTAGTGATATAGACTTTTCAGCAATTTCAATTCAATCAGCTAAATCAAAAGCGTTAGGATTTGTTGCTCAAGATGTTGTAAAGTTTAACAAGTATTTAAAAGCCTTTTTGGGATTACGTTACAGTAAAACCAGAACAATCACAGAAACTGAAACAACTGAAAGTGATGCTTTTAATCCATTAGGTGGTATTATTGTTTCTCCAATAGAAAATGTAAATGTCTTTGCTTCTTATACCAATAGCTCCTATCCAAGAACAGCAACAAGATTAGATGTTAATGGAAATGAGTTAGGTAATGAGCGTTACGACCAATTTGAAGCAGGTATTAAAACCAATTGGTTAAATAGCAGATTGCGTTTTAACTTAACTTACTTCAAAATAAATAATAAAGATATTAATCTACCGGTATATGATGTTAACTGGGAAGAAACAGGGTATTATGCTAAAGGAGGTAATGATGAAAGAAAAGGAATAGAAGTAGAGCTTACAGGTCGTATTTTAGATAATTTAGAAGTCATTACTGGATATTCATACATTGATGCACAGTACAAAGAACACACGTCATATGTATATGGTTCAGCACCTTTAAACACACCTAAGCATACGTTTAATGTGTATGCTAATTATAGTTTTAAAGAAGAATTACAAGGTTTATCAGTTGGAGCAGGAGTCTATTATACAGGAGAACGTCCAATTAATGACTGGAGTGCAGGAGCAGTAACACATGAAGGTATTGTACCAAATCAAGAACCATTTGATGTTGATGCTAATACCCAAGTTAATGCCCAATTAGCTTACAAAGTTGATAATCATTGGAATTTTAGAGTATTAGTTAATAATGTATTTGACTCTATAGGTTACAATGCCTATAGAACAAGTTTTATTAATCAAACAGATCCAAGAAATTTTTCAGGAGTATTAACCTACAAATTTTAACCCAAATCTACTTTGTTTAAAGCGTAACATTAAAAAATGTTACGCTTTTTTTATGTTTTAATTTTTTATTTAATTTTTTTTTCAGGTCTAACTTATTAAAAATCAACTCCGAAAAAAAAGACGTCAAAAAACTGCACTTTTTTGTTTGTTATATATTAAAAGTTAGTATATCTTTGCGGTCAGTTTGGGGGAGATACTCAAGCGGCCAACGAGGGCAGACTGTAAATCTGCTGACTACGTCTTCGCAGGTTCGAATCCTGCTCTCCCCACTTTATAACTAAAAAAGCCTTCTTATAATAAGAAGGCTTTTTTTCATGCTTTATATTTTAATCTTTAATGACTTAGTAGTCCATTAAAGCTTTTTTGTAATATTTTAAATCTAAAATATTCATGCTGTTTTCTAGATTACCTATTAACGCAATTAAATATTTTAAACTCTCAACAGGATCTAATGTAGAAGCTTCAGTGGTGTCCACATCAATATCTTCATCTTCAATTGGACTATCTTCTGGAATAGGAATTAAAAAAGAGTCGTTAGCTTCTATATGCTCATAGGCATAACGTAAAACTTTAACAGCTAAAGGAACTTCTAATTCTAAAACATAAGTTCTTAATTGTTTGATGTCGTCAATTAAAGTATCTGTATTAATACCTGTAGCGTCTAGGTTGCTTTGGATACTGTCTATTAATTTAAGTGCTTTTTTATTTTCCAAGATGTAAAATTAAAATAAGGTTAGTTACTGTGTTTATGCAAATTTAATTTTTTCTTTCCTTACGGGAAATCAATTACAGATGTTTATTTTAAAATAAATATTATTCCTGATGCTTTTTCCAGTAAGCTTTACCATAACCACAAAAAATCTCTTGATCAGATTTTATTTTTTTTGTTGCTTTAATGCAAACGTTATGATTATCATCTAAAGTGATTTCTGCATTGTTTTTAAACTTAGTATTGATGCTTCCTTTGGTGTCGTTAGCATATTTAGCAAAACAATCAGTATGCATACTATCCATTATAGTACCATTTAATAGATTAATAAAATATCTGTCGTTATTTTGTTTAGCTCGTTTATGTGCTTCATTATTATCTAAAATTTCACCTTTAAAAAGCGTTATAATTTCATCTTTATAAATATCTATTGCAGTAAACAATCCATTACCAGCTTTAGGGATTTGTGAAGGTTGTACGTATAAGTAATCCGCTTCATCTGCATCAATTTTATTGTTTTGTGAAGTCGTATTTTTGATAGAATTTAATTTAATTATTAGTAATAATTTTTAAAATAACCTTAGTTATTTGTACGAAGTTAATTAAAATAGCAAAAGCCAAAACATAAGTTTTGGCTTTTATAGGTTATATTTTGTGATTAATTGGTTTTGAAATGTTACAATTCAATTGTTTTTAAATCAATGTAATCACCATTCCAATCTTTATGTTTCTTTACAATCTCTAAAGTTTTTGGAATCGAAAGGTTTTTTGAAACTTCTAATTTTTCATTAAAAATACTTAACGTATTGTTACTGGTATTATAAATCATATTAGCTCCATTTATAGGTGCTTTTATAGCTTTACCATTACTCATTTTTATGCTATTGGTAATAACATTTTCTCTTAAATATTGTTGATTACCATCCTTACTAACAGTACCTTCAAATTGTAATAATGTATAAAAATTTAATGTACTATCATTAGATTTTTGATTTTGAATCTTTTTAGTAGCTGTTGATAAAAAATCAATGTGATAAGCACTGTCTTTTACTATTTTTAGCACAACAATTTCGTTACGACTTGTTTTGTAAATAGACTGTTTAATGTGGCTGTTTTCGCTTTTTGTATCAGTTTTATCTTTACAACTAATAACTACAGATAGTAGTAATAGTAAAATTATGGTTAGTTTTTTCATTTGGGACATTACATGGTTATTTAAGACTTATTTTATTGACTTGAAAAGTCATGGTAGATATTGGACCAGATATTTCGTTTATTCTAGAATTAGTATAATATAAGGTGTCATTATAAATGCTAAAAGTATCAGCCCAACGTACTAAATCACCTTTAGCTATTATTGTTGTCGTTCCTTTTAAATCTCTTTTTAATATGGCGTTATTTTCTAGATCTGCGTAATAAAGATTACCAGATTGATCAAAAATCATTCCGTCAGGTGCTGCAGTTTTATCAACAGCTTCAACAGCTGCTTCAATTTGTTGATTTGTACCATTAATTAATACATCAGTTGATACTGCATATAAAGTGTAACCAGTTAGCGCATGAAAATATAATGTGTTATCTATTTGGTTTAATGCAATTCCGTCCGAATGTACAGTGTTTACCCATTGCTTACCATTAATCGTTAAATGATCTGCTTCTGCAGTAGTAGATTTATGGTCAGTCAATACACGTTTAAAAATTCTTGATTCTAAATCCAAAATTATTAAACCAGCATGTCCAGAATCCGTAAAATAAGCAACATTATTTTTTCGATCTATACGCACGTCATTGATATAAGAGTCTTTAAAAAACACATCGTTTGTTAGCGTAAAGGTTTGTTTTAAAGCGTTTTTTTGTAAATCAAAAACAAAAATTTTAGGGTTAGAAATAACACCTTTAAACATAGGGTTTCTTGTGTCCACTACAAACAATTCGTTTTGAGAAGCGACTACAGATTGAACAGCTACAAAAGTAGAATCTGTTACTGTTGCGTCTTCTGTCCAGTTGTTCCAATTTTTATTTGGAAATGGTATAGATTGTCCGTTTACAATTTCGGTTACAGAGTGCTTTACTGTTGGTCTCCATCTAGGAAAATTAACAAACATACGTCCAGTCTCACTAACAGTAACACCTGTAACTTGTTGACCTGTAAATTGTGCAACTTCTGTAATAACAGGTAAAGTGTCTGTTTTTGTAGCAACTTCTGTTGTAATATTTGATTGTTTTTTATCTGTTTTGCAAGCTATTGTACACAGTGCAATAGCAGAAAGTATTAATATTTTTTTCATCACATTTTACTTGTTTTGTTCAGCAGTAATTTCTGCAATTTTGCAAATCACTTCAGCAGCCTTGATCATGCTTTCTACAGGAACATACTCATAACGACCATGAAAGTTATGTCCACCAGCAAAAATATTAGGACACGGTAAGCCCATATAACTTAATTGTGACCCATCTGTACCACCACGAATGGCTTTTATAAGTGGTTTAATGTCTAACTGTTTCATAGCTTCTTCAGCAATATCTACAATATGCATTACAGGTTCTACCTTTTCTTTCATGTTAAAATACTGATCTTTAATTTCAATAGTAACAACCTCTCTTTCGTATTGGCTATTTAATTCATCAGTTAATTTTTGCATCATTTCTTTTCTAGCTTCAAAATGACCTAAATCATGATCTCTGATAATGTATTCTAAAACAGTTTCTTCCACTTCACCTGAGATAGAGTATAGATGGAAAAAACCTTGGTAACCCTCAGTATGTTCTGGCGTTTCAAGTCTTGGTAATGAGTTTATAAATTCGGTTGCAATGTACATTGAGTTTACCATTTTACCTTTAGCATATCCAGGATGTACTATTTTACCTTTTACTTTGACAACTGCACCTGCAGCATTAAAATTTTCGTATTCTAATTCTCCAATTTGGCTACCATCCATTGTATAAGCCCAATCAGCCCCAAATTTTTCAACATCAAATTTATGAGCTCCACGACCAATTTCTTCATCAGGAGTAAATCCAACTCTGATTGTTCCGTGTTTGATTTGTGGATTAGCAATAAGGTATTCCATTGCCGAAATAATTTCTGTAATTCCAGCCTTATCATCAGCGCCTAAAAGCGTTGTTCCGTCTGTAGTAATAATAGTTTGACCTTTATATTGTAATAAATCTTCAAAATAATCTGGTGATAATACAATGTTTTCATCTGCATTAAGGACAATGTCTTTACCATCATAAACATCAATAATCTGAGGTTTTACATTAGCTCCAGTAAAATCTGGAGTCGTATCAAAATGAGATATAAAACCAATAGTTGGTACGTCATGATCTACATTACTTGGTAAAGTTGCCATAATGTAAGCGTGCTTATCTATAGTTACATCTTGCATACCAATAGTTTTTAGCTCGTCAACCAAAGCATTAGCTAAATCCCATTGTTTGGCAGTACTTGGTGTGGTGTCACTAGCAGGATCAGACTCAGTATCTACAGTAACATAACTTACAAACCTTTTAATTATATCTTCTTTTGAAATCATTTTATTGTGATTTTATATTTTAATTATTGTCTTAAATTTACAGCTAAATTAATTAATTTAACTGTAGGCCAAAGTTACGATTATTAAGTTTTTCAGCTTTTGAATTGCTCAATTTTTTAATTAGAATTACTTTTGTGCAAACCTATTACAATGTACAAATCCCTTCTAAGACCAATTTTTTTTAGTTTCGATCCTGAAAAAATCCATCATTTCACGTTTTCATTAATAAAATCGACCTCTAAAATACCTGGAATGTCTAAACTTTTTAGACGTTTATATACCATTGAAGATCCTAAGCTGGAGCGTAAGCTATTTGGTTTAACCTTTAAAAACCCAGTCGGATTAGCAGCAGGTTTTGATAAAAATGCAGTGTTATATAACGAACTTGCTAATTTTGGTTTTGGTTTTATTGAAATAGGAACCGTTACACCAAAAGGTCAAGCTGGTAATCCAAAACAACGTCTATTTAGATTAAAAGACGATCAAGGGATTATTAACAGAATGGGCTTTAATAACGAAGGATTAGAACAAGCAATACTTCAACTTAAAAAAAATAAAGGTAAACTTATTATTGGTGGTAACATTGGTAAAAACACACAGACTATACCTAAAGATTATACTAAAGACTACTTGGAATGTTTTAATGGTTTGCATCCATATGTAGACTATTTTGTGCTAAATGTTAGTTGTCCAAACGTTGGTAGTCATGCTAAACTAAATGATAAAGACTATTTATTAGAGTTAATAGGAGCTGTGCAAAAAGCTAATAAAACGTTTGATAAACAAAAACCAATTGTATTAAAAATTGCTCCAGACTTAAATAATAATCAATTAGATGAAATTATTGAGCTTATTGCAGAAACCAATTTAGATGGTGTAATTGCTAGTAACACTTCTGTGGATCGCTCCAATCTTAAAGCTTCCGCAGAAAGATTGTCAGACATAGGTAATGGAGGTGTTAGCGGTCAACCAGTAAAAGAAAAGTCTACTAAAGTTATAAAGTATCTAGCTGAAAAAAGTAATAAAGCTTTTCCTATTATTGGAGTTGGCGGTATACATTCGGCTAAAGACGCATTAGAAAAAATTGAAGCAGGAGCAGATTTGGTTCAAATTTATACAGGATTTGTTTATGAAGGTCCAAGTTTAATAAAAAAGATAAACCAAGCTATTTTAAACAAAAGCTAAATGAATTTTGAAATTCTTTTCAGTTTTGTTCTAGCCACAGCAGCATTAGCTATCTCTCCAGGACCTGATAATATTTATGTATTAATGCAAAGTATTACTAATGGTCGTAAATATGGATTAGCGACGGTATGTGGTTTAATTTCTGGTTGTTTAGTCCATACAACTTTAGTAGCATTTGGTGTTTCTGCTATTATAAAAGAAAGTGATACTCTTTTTTTTATAATAAAAGCCTTAGGCGCAATATACCTATTGTATTTAGCCTATAAAGTTTTTAAAAGTGATGCTAATGTAACCTTGTCTGATGCAGTAGTCCCTAAAAAAAGTTTAGGACAATTATTTAAGCAAGGTGTGATCATGAATGTGTTAAATCCAAAAGTATCTATTTTCTTTTTGGCATTTTTTCCGGCTTATTTATACAGTGAAACTATTAATACGGTTACTCAGTTTTACGTTTTAGGATTATTATTTATGACTACGTCTTTTGTTGTTTTTGCATTAATCGCAATTTTAGCTGGATTTATTTCGGATTACTTAAAACAAAATAAAAATATTGGTCTGATTTTAAAATGGTTACAAATTGTGGTCTTTATTGGAATTGCAATTTTTATCTTTCTTTCAGAAAAATAAAGTACTTTTATAGAACAATACAAAGTGCAAATGTCAAACCAAGTTAAAGTTATAGAATGTCCTAGAGATGCCATGCAAGGCATTAAGCAGTTTATTCCTACAAAACAAAAAGTACAATATATCCAATCTTTGCTTCGTGTTGGTTTTGATACTATTGACTTTGGTAGCTTTGTGTCACCTAAAGCTATACCACAAATGGTTGACACAGCAGAAGTGTTGGCACAATTAGATTTAAGCCAAACTAAAAGTAAATTATTATCAATTATAGCTAACTCTAGAGGTGCTACTGATGCTTGCAAGCATCCAGAGATTGATTATTTAGGCTATCCATTTTCTATTTCAGAAAATTTTCAAATGCGTAATACACACAAGACTATTGCACAATCTATAGTTTTACTTCAAGATATTTTAAATCAGGCAGATGCAGCTAACAAAGAAGTTGTGGTGTATATATCAATGGGATTTGGTAACCCATATGGCGATCCTTGGGATGTGAATATAGTAGGAGAGTGGACTGAGCGTTTAAGCAAAATGGGAGTAAAAATCTTGTCTTTAAGTGATACTGTTGGCACTTCAAACCCTGAAAATATTGACTATTTATTTTCTAATTTAATTCCAGAATATCAAAATATAGAGTTTGGTGCGCACTTACATACCACACCAGATACTTGGTTTGAAAAAGTGGATTCAGCCTATAGAGCAGGTTGCAAGCGTTTTGATGGAGCTATTCAAGGTTTTGGAGGTTGTCCAATGGCTAAAGATGACTTAACTGGTAATATGCCAACAGAAAAGGTATTGTCTTATTTAACTTCAAAAAAAGTTAATAATCTAAATGCGATGTCTTTTGAAAGTGCTTATAATGAAGCTTCTAAGATATTTAATGCATATCATTAACTACTACATATTGTCTTTCAATTAAATTGAAAGATTTTTAACTATTTTAAAACGCTGTAATATAGGTTTTTATGTTGTTTTTTTTGTTTTAATTTAAATTTGGTCTAAATAAACTTGTAATAAAAGCTTTAGGTTTTTATTTTTGCATAAAAAATACAGAGCTATCTGTATTTAGTCTAAATAATAATAGAAACAAAATTATTTTTAAATGAAAAAAATTGCATTCGGATTAGCAGCATTAGCAACCTTAGCATTAACCTCATGTTCTAGCGACGATGATGGTGGAAACGTTACACCAACGACTTCTGTAACAACTCCAGACACATATACTTTTGAAAGAGAAGGAAGTACAACAGTTAACTTTAGTGGTCAAACAACACGTATTCAAATGGCTCAAGAGTTAGTCGCAGGTTTTTTAGACACTTCTAATACAGAAGCAACTTTAGACGCAATGTTTGCTCATGAAGAAGGTAATGCAGATTTTAGTGATCCAGATTTAAATGCATCAAACAAAAGCATTAGAAGTAAAACAGCAGCTTCTACAGATTATTTTTCAGCAAATACTACAGATGCAGCAGTAATAAAAGCAATATTCGATTATTATATTTTTGCACAAGTAGAGGATGTATTCCCTAACTGGACAACTATCGCAACAGCTGGTTATGCAGGTCAATTACAACAAGCTGGTGGAGGAACTACACGTTATGTCAATGAACAAGGTTTAGAATATAACCAAGCCTTTGCAAAAAGTTTGATAGGTGCTTTAATGACAGATCAAATATTAAACAACTACTTAAGTCCTTCAGTTTTAGATGCAGGAGATAATGTTGCAAATAATGATGCAGCTGTTTTAGATGGTGATAATAATTACACTACTATGGAACATAAATGGGATGAAGCTTATGGTTACTTATATGGTAACGAAGACAATCCAGCTGTTCCAGTTTTAGGAGCAGATAACTTTTTAAACGAGTATTTGTCAAGAGTAGATAGCGATACAGACTTTAATGGTATTGCAATGGATGTATACAACGCGTTTAAATTAGGTCGTGCTGCAATTGTAGCTAAAGATTATGACGTACGTGATGCTCAAGCAGACATTATTAGAGAAAAAATATCTCAAGTAATTGCAGTTAGAGCAATCTATTATTTACAACAAGGAAAAAATAATCTAGGAACAAGTAATGCATCAGCTTTTCACGCATTATCTGAAGCTTACGGATTTATTTATAGCTTACAGTTCACAAGAAAACCAGGGACTACTGAACCATATTTTTCTAAAGACGAAGTATTGTTTTTAACAGACTCTTTAATGCAAGGTGATGGTTTTTGGGATGTAACTGCCGAAACTTTAGATACTCTTTCTGATACAATTTCAGCAGAGTTTAGCTTCACAACTGAGCAAGCAGGAAGTTAAGATTTAAACTTATTAATAGTAGTCATTTATTTAAATGGCTACTAATAAGTATTTTTGCTCACTGAAAAAAGAAAAATTATTATTTATATGAAAAAGTTAATTTACATTTTTGCGGTATTTGTACTAGTAGCAGCATGTTCAGAATCTGATGATTCTAATGACAATGGTGTTGTAGACAATTATAATAGAGCTGCCATGCAAACCAATTTAGCAGACAATATTATAATACCAAGTCTTGAAAGCTTCAAAACCTCTTTAGAAACATTTTCTGATGCTAACTCAACATTTGTTGCTAGTCCAGATCAAGTTAATTTAGATAATTTAAGAGCAGCTTGGTTAGATGCTTATAAAAAATGGCAGTTAGTAGAACCTTTTGATATCGGTCAAGCCGAAGTTATTGGTTACCGTAATCAAATGAATATATATCCTACAGATGTAGATAATATTGAAAGTAATATTGAAAACGGAAACTATGACTTAACGCATGATAATAATAATGACGCAGTTGGGTTTCCTGCATTAGATTATATGCTTTATGGTTTAGCAGACTCTGATACAGAGCTATTAAACAAATATCAAGACGTAAAATACATTACGTATTTAACAGATTTGATAGAGGCTATGAGCATGATTACCGAAGAAGTTCTTACAGATTGGACAACAAATTACAGATCTTTATTTGTCTCTAGTACAAATAATACCTTAACAAGTGCTGTAAATAAATTCATCAACGATTATATTTTTTATTTTGAAAAAGGTTTAAGAGCAAATAAAATTGGTATTCCTGCAGGAGTTTTTTCAACAAATCCATTATCTGAAAAGGCAGAGGCTATATACAATGGAAGTAATTCAAGAGATTTAGCAATTTTAGCTTTAGATAATGCTCAAAATATTTTTAACGGTAAAACTTCTATTAATTCAGAAATTGGAGAAGGTTTTTATTCTTATTTAGTTCAGTTAGGTAGAACAGATTTAGCAACACTTATTAATACCAGAATAGATGATGCTAGAGAGAAAATTCTACTTTTAAATCAAGATTTAAAAACTCAAGTTGAAATCGATAATACTAAAATGAACGAAGCTTATGATGCATTACAGTTAGTAGTCGTATCTTTAAAAGTTGATATGTTACAAGCATTTGATGTAAGTGTTGATTATCAAGATGCTGATGGTGATTAATACTAAATAACACTAATTTTAAAGGTTGATTGTAATATATCAACCTTTTTTTATAATATGAATTTTAGCTTTAAAACATATTTAAATAAAACCACAGATGCTGCAACTTTAGCAGTGTTCAGGATTGGTTTTGGTGTAATGATGTGCTATGGTATAATTCGTTTTTGGGCCAACGATTGGATTGACACAGTTTACCTACAGCCCAAATTTCATTTCAAGTATTATGGTTTTGAGTGGGTTCACGTTTTAGGTAATTACACCTATTTATTATTTTTAATATGTGGTCTGTCTGCCATTTTTGTAGCTATAGGTTATAAGTATAGATTAGCCATAATTACCTTTTTTATTAGCTTTACTTATATAGAGTTAATGGATAAAACTGTGTATTTAAATCATTATTACTTTATAAGTATACTTAGCTTTTTAATGATTTTTTTACCTGCTAATGCCTACTTTTCTTTAGATAATTATAAGTCTAAAAAAGCTTTTAATACCATGCCTAAATGGTGTGTAGATAGTATTAAACTGCTATTGGGTATCGTTTATTTTTATGCAGGATTAGCTAAAATTAATAGCGATTGGTTATTTAGGGCTCAGCCTTTAAAAATTTGGCTACCTTCTAAATACGATTTACCATTTATTGGCGAAACTGTGATGCAGCAAGAGTGGTTTCACTTTGCTATGAGTTGGTCAGGTATGTTGTATGATTTGCTTATTCCGTTTTTTCTATTGTATAAACGTACACGCTTTGTAGCCTTTCTATTTGTTATTTTTTTCCATGTATTTACAAGAGTGTTATTTCCAATAGGTATGTTTCCTTTTGTAATGATAGTTAGTGCAATCATCTTTTTTGATGCTACAATACATCATAAAATATTAAATAAAATAAAGTCGTTGCTTGGCTTTATTTCCGCGAAAGCGAAACCTATACAATACAAACAAGCATACACAGTAAGGTATAGTAAATTAATACTACCTATAATAGGATTATTTTTTGCGATACAATTATTATTTCCGTTTAGATATTTATTATATCCAGGCGAATTATTTTGGACAGAGGAAGGTTACCGTTTATCATGGCGAGTGATGTTAATGGAAAAAATGGGTAACACTACGTTTAAAATTGTAGATAAAAACGGGAATTCATTTTTGGTTAACAACTCAGATTTTTTAACACCATTACAAGAAAAACAAATGAGTTCTCAACCAGATTTTATATTAGAGTACGCTCATTATTTAGGTGATCATTTTAGTAGTCAAGGTCATAAAGGTGTAGAGGTTTATGCTAAAAGTTATGTGGCTTTAAATGGAAGATTAAGTCAATTATTTGTTGACGAAAGCGTAAATTTGTACCAAGAAAAAGAATCATTTAAACACAAAGATTGGATTTTACCATTTAAAGATGAAATTAAAGGACTTTAACCTATTATTACTAGTAACGTTATCTGCTTTTAGCATGATGGCACAACAAAAAATTTCTGGTACTATTATTAATCACAAAGGCGAAGCATTAAGTAATATTGGTGTTTATGACTCTGCTAAAGGGTTGATAACCATGTCAGATCCTAATGGTTTTTTTAGTTTTACTACTGAAAAAGAAACTTTAAAATTAACCTTTTTTGATTATGAATACGAAGTTTTAGAACAAACCATAAATACAGCTGATGCTGAAAATTTAAGCATTAAATTATTTCCTTTAACGGAAACCACTTTGTCTGAAGTAGAAATTACCGTTAGAAAAGCAAAATTATTTAGCTTAAACCGACTAGCAGATGTTGAAGAAACTGCTATTTACGCAGGAAAAAAGACAGAAGTAGTTTTAGTAGACCAATCTATGGCTAATCTTGGCGCTAACAATGCAAGGCAATTGTATAGTCAAGTGGCTGGTTTAAATATTTATCAAAATGATGATGCAGGTTTACAGCTAAACATTGGTGGTCGTGGTTTGGACCCAAACAGAACCGCTAATTTTAATACACGTCAAAATGGTTATGATATAAGTGCAGATGTGTTAGGATATCCTGAGAGTTATTACACACCAACTGCTGAAGCTTTACAAGAAATACAGATAGTTAGAGGTGCTGCATCGCTACAATACGGAACGCAATTTGGAGGTTTGGTAAACTTTAAAATGAAAACACCAAACACACAAAAACCATTAGAAGTTATTACAAGAAATACCGTTGGTAGTAATGGTTTATATACCAACTTTACAAGTGCTAGTGGTACTAAAGGTAAGTTTAGTTATTATACTTTTTTTAATTATAAAAAAGGAGATGGGTTTAGAGATAACTCTAACTTCGAGTCTAAAAATTTTTACGCCCATTTAGGGTATCAATTTAATGATAAAACCAAGTTGAAAGGTGAGGTCACGTATTTAAGATATTTAGCAAAACAGGCTGGAGGATTAAATGACGATATGTTTGAAGACGATCCTTACCAAAGTAATCGAGAGCGTAACTGGTTTCAGGTAGATTGGTTGTTGTATAATTTAAAGCTATCACATCAATTTTCTGAAAACACAAATTTTACATTTAACGCATTTGGATTAAATGCTTCAAGAAATGCATTAGGTTATAGATCCAATCGTGTGGATCAAGGAGATAGTAATGGCGTTAGAGATTTAATTAAAGGCGAATTTGATAATTTTGGTTTTGAAACTAGAGTTTTGACCAATTATAACCTGTTTAATAAAAAATCGATAGGACTTTTAGGTGCTAAATTTTATAAAGCAGAAAACACCTCTGAGCAAGGACCAGGAAGTGATGGTTTTGATCCTAATTTTGATTTTCAATATGAAACTTTTCCTAATTATTCTAATCAATCAAGTTATACGTACCCTAACTTAAACTTGGCTATTTTTGGAGAAAATATTGTGTATTTAAACGATAAGCTATCTATAACACCAGGTTTTAGATTTGAATATATTAACACCCAAAGTGATGGTTTTTATAGAGAAATTAATACCGATGGAGCTGGTAATGTTATTTTAAATGAATATACAGAGGATGACTTAACCAGAGAACGCTCGTTTGTACTTTTAGGCCTAGGTGCTAGTTACAAACCAAGTAATACGTTTGAAGTCTACGGAAACTTATCTCAAAACTATAGATCTGTAACATTTTCGGATATTAGTATAAATAATCCAGCCTTCATAATTAGTCCTGATATTGATGACGAAAGTGGTTTTACTCTAGATGCAGGTATAAGAGGAAAACTATCCAATAAAGTATCTTTTGATGTTAGTGCTTTTAGCTTATTTTATAACGATAGAATAGGTTTAGTACAACGTGTTTTAGAAGATACAAGTATAAAAACCGAAAGAGGTAATGTTGGTGATGCTATGATGTATGGTATTGAGAGTTTAGTAGAATTTAACTTAGAAAGCCTATTGCTTAAAAACGAAGATTATATTTTTAACTACTATGTTAACTTTTCTTTTGTAGACTCAGAGTATACAAGGTCTAATGGAATAGGAGTAGAAGGTAATAAAGTGGAATTTATACCAAACTATAACTTTAAAACAGGTGTTAGATTAGGTTATAAAGACTTTTTATCTAACATACAATATACCTATTTATCGTCTCAGTTTACAGACGCAACAAATTCCGTTGATGGAAATTTAAGTGGAGTTGTTGGTCAGATACCAGCTTATGATGTTTTAGACGTGTCTTTATCTTACAAGTACAAGCAATTTAAGCTTGAAGCAGGTGTAAACAATGTATTGGATAATGCTTATTATACAAGACGTGCTACAGGTTATCCTGGACCAGGAATCATACCGTCTGCCAACCGTAATTTTTACACAACATTGGAAGTAAAATTTTAAAATCACTCATTTATTTTAAGACAGTCTAAATAGAAACTGTTGCTAATCAGTGTGTTTGTTTGGTTTTTGACTTAATGTTTTAATATCTTTAAGTAGTATTAATCTATAAAAGAAGAAAAATTATGTCAATAAGAATAGGAAATAGTTGTGTGAATTGTGAAAATTTAACTGAGAATGAAGTATGTAAAGTACACGCTGTAAAAGTAAGTGATAATTATACTTGTGATAGCTTTGAAATGAAAGCTGCACTAAAAAATGATCCTAATTGTGGGACTTGTGCACGTTATGAATCTACTAACTGTGCTAATCCGCAAAAAGCTGCACCAGGAATGTTATGTTCACATTGGGCACCACAAAATGCTCAAGCTTAATTTTAATTATAGTTAAAGTAAAAGCCCACTTTTAAAGTGGGCTTTTTTATTTTTAATCTCCATCATTATCTGTAGATGTGATAATGATTGATAAAATACTTCTAACATCAACACTAAATAATATACCTAATGCATCAAGTTCTGTATGTAAGTGTGCAACCAAATCAGGATGAGAGTTTATAGCGTCAAATAAAGGTACAGGAATAGCATCAATTGCATTTTGTACGTCTTCAATTTTATTTTCTACTGCTTGATTTAAATCATTATTTTTAATAATATGGTGGACATAATCATCAATACCTAAACCTTCAGAATTAAAATACACATTTTTAACACTATTAATGTTTTCTTTTAAAATAGTTAATGATAAACTACTAAAATAAGCTTGTGTAAGTTCTGGATTGGTAATTTGAGAATTTTCTAAACCTGCAGGTTTTCCAATTTTAGTTACTTTTCCTGTATCTATCAAATTATATAAACCATTGTATAATCTATTAAAAGAATCTCTTATTCCGCTTTCATTATTATCAATAAATGTACTAGCATAATTACCAGGGCTATTCCAGATACCAACAAGTCTTTCTGATTGTGATTTTAAATCTAAGGCTGTGTATTTTAAATAATCTTGTCTTTTAATATCATTAATAAATTGAGTGTTTATAGTAGTAATATCTGTATTAAACAATAAATACTCTAAAGCAGACAGAGTTTTAATTTGTGGACTTTTAGTTGCTAACAATTCTTCAGTAATAGCATCATTGTCATTGATAACATTTTCTAAAGCACTTGGTAGTGTTGGCCAATTGTATAATGCTAAATGCATAAACTGATCCCTAACATCACCAATATTAAAGGCATAAATATTAGCATACGCTTTAGCTGTTATTTTCCATTGGTCTTGAGCAAGACTTAAATTAGCTTCAGTTAAAGTGTTTAAATAGGTTTCGATACTAGTGTTTAATGTATTGCTTTCAGTATTAAAATGTACGACACTTGGTAGTATTTGGTGATTTGTGACATCTTCTAAAAGTCTCATAACATTAAATGCTACTTCGTCTTGTTGATCGTCATCACTATTACAACTTAATGCAAATAGACAAATAAATAGTATGGCTTTATATGTGTTTTTCATAATTATAATGAGTTTACAAAATCAATTAATTGTTGACGTTTTTCAGCAGATAAATTTTTGAAGTTTTGTTTAATAGTTTCAGCTTCTCCACCATGCCATAAAATTGCTTCTTCTATATTTCTAGCACGACCATCATGAAGTAGGTTGGTGTGGTTATTAACGGTTTCAATTAAACCAATTCCCCAAAGTGGTTGCGTTCTCCATTCGTTTCCGTTGGCATTAAAATCGTCTCGATTATCAGCTAAATCGTCTCCCATATCGTGTAATAAAAAATCAGAATATGGTTTGATTGTTACATTTTTTAAAAATTCGCTTTCTGCTTCTGTACCTGTTGTTTGGTTAATAGCATGACATGCGATACAGTTAAGTTCATCAAATAATATACGTCCTTGTATGACATCTTCATCCAAATAATTACGACGATTAGGTACTGCTAAATGAGCTTGATAAAATACGACTTTATCCAATTGGTCATCGGTTACCTCAGGAGCTCCTCCATTAGGAGCATCAAAACAGTCTTGTTGTGGAGACGGACAGTTTTGCTCACTAAAAATTGTTGTAGTTAATCCCATATCACCATGAAAAGCACCTGCTACTTGTTGTTTTAAGGTTGGTGCATTAGCTTTCCAACCGTATTTACCAACTTCTGTTGTATTGGTTTCATAGTTATATACAAAATTAGCACGACCAGAGATACCATCGTTATCACTATCATTAATATCTTCAAATTTAGTGATTTCAATATCTGGTAAAGCAGAAATTAATCCTAAGCCAATCGTTTGTTGCCCAATTCTTGGAGAGGTGTTTACACCATCTAAACTTCCAAATTGTTCGTCTTGAAACGTATAAATTGGTTTTTGTAATTGGTAAGTTGTTCCATCAGGATAAGTCCCTTCTATAGTTTGATAGTTAACAATAACTTTGGTTTCATATTGTATACCATTATTAGCGAGGTCTTGTAGTTGTAACCCATAACCTGGTACAGGAATTGCGTCTCCATTAACATCTTGTCCATTTAAACTAACACGCATTAAAAATCCGCTAGAATTTTGTCCATTTACTAAAGGTTGACCTCTACCATCTTTAAAATGGCAGTTTGCACACGCACGAGCGTTAAACGTTGGACCTAATCCATCTCTAGCTGTTGTAGACGCTGGAGAAGAAACCCATGTTTGATTAAATAAAGAATTACCAGTTGCAAATTTAGCTTGTTCTTGAAAGGATAATCCATCTATTTCAAATCCAAACGCATTTCCACTAGTAGAGTTAACACCTAGTGCACCAGTTAATAATTCTTCTCCATCAATATACCCATCTAAAGGGGTTTGAATATCGATATAATTATCATCATTTTTGCAGCTTATTACTGTCAAAATAATTAGACTAAGTGTTAATAATTGGTATTTCATTATGTACATATTTAAAACAGAAAAAATCTCGAAACTTAATTCGAGATTTTTAAATCATTGTATTTTATAATCTATTATAAGCTAATTCCTATAGCAGTAGCAGATGCACTAATCTCATCAGCCCACTCTTGAAGAGCTACTACACTTTGCATAACTACTCCAAAATTAGAATCTGTTGAGCTTTCTAAGGTTATTAAATAATCAAATGGTTGAGCGTTATTAGCAATAGCATTTACTTTTTCCATTGCATTTTCAGCAGCAGTTTTTAAAATCGCTGCTTGAGTAGGATTAGCTTGTTTTACTAAATCGTAAAAAGAAGCACCACTAACAGTACTATATTCACCAAAAATCACATTGTAAACCCCTTTTGCATTAGCATAAATATCACGATGTGTGTTGTCACTAAAACAAGAATGTTCGTCTTCTTGACCTAATCCACCAATACCATCGGTAGAATCTACAGGAGCAATGATACGTTCAGAGCTTAACTCGTCACCAGCAATAAAAAAAGCTCCATTTATTAATTGTTTAAGTGCAATCTCTTGATCTAAGCTTTCAAAAACAGCTCTGTATGTTCCTCCAGTAGCCCAAGTTGTTGTTAAAGCATTTAAATCGCTAACTAGTAAATCGGTTGCTGTTTGTAAATATAAAGCGCGTCTGTCTGCATGATCAGCAGTTGTATAATCGGTAAATGCTCTTGTTCCTGGTAAGTCGTCCACTGGCATTGTGTTGTCTTGTCCCCAAAGTAAAAACTCAATAGCGTGCCATCCAGTACTTATAGACTTTTCTTGCTCCACGTTAAAACCTTCATTGTAATTTGCAAGAGTAGCTTGATCAATAGTAATAGTGTCGTCACCTATAATACTGTCGTAATCGTTAGCATATTCCTCTGTCCCAGCAGCAACATAGTCGATATAACTTTCGTCTATGGGCCAAGCATTCATTTGTCCCTCTGTACCTAAAGACCAAGTTTCAGATTCAGTATCAACAGGTCCAGTAGCTTCTCTAAAGGCTTCTGTTAATCCGTAAAATTCTCTTGCATCTAACCAGGCTTGCTTAGCAGCAGAAAAACTGTCTTCTGTAGGTGTAGCTATAAAATCTTCAATAACTGATTGCATATCTAAAGCACTATTGTAGCTATCTAAATAGGTTTGGTAAACTAAGTTACCATAAGTTGCAGTCACATCAGATTTACTAACTGCATTTGAGTCTTCTGTTATTGTATCATCATCATTATTACATGAAAATATAGATAAAGATAATCCAAGTACTAATGTGGTTTTAAAAAAATTGGTTTTCATTTGTTGTTATTTAGACTTAATAAAAATAATAACGCAAATATATTTTTAGATTCAATACAAAACAAGTTATTTAGAATAAATCTTAATAAATTTTTAAGATTAAATTTCAATTCTAAAATCATTGAATTAAATATTTAGTTTTCATTCTGATTGTTAAAAAGTATTATAGTAATAATATAATGTTTACCTTTACACGCAATTAATTCTAATTGCAACATGACAGCACACGAAAACAAAATTGTCGGAGAAGGTCTAACGTATGATGACGTACTTTTAGTTCCAGCATTTTCAGAGGTACTTCCACGCGAAGTCAACATTCAATCTAAATTTACAAGAAATATTACCATTAACGTACCAATAGTTTCTGCAGCTATGGATACTGTTACAGAAAGTCAAATGGCAATTGCTATGGCTAGAGAAGGAGGTATTGGTGTGTTGCACAAAAACATGACTATAGAGCAACAAGCGACTAAAGTACGTAAAGTTAAACGTGCAGAAAGTGGTATGATTATAGATCCTGTAACTTTACCTTTAACCGCTGTTGTAAGTGATGCTAAAAATGCAATGAAAGAACATAGCATTGGAGGAATCCCAATAGTAGATAAAGACGGAGTTTTAAAAGGTATTGTTACTAACAGAGACTTACGTTTTGAGCATGAAAATAGTAGGCCAATTGTTGAGGTTATGACAAGTGAAAAGCTAGTTACAGCTCCTGTTGGAACATCATTAAAAGATGCTGAAAAAATATTACAACAAAATAAAATTGAAAAGCTTTTAATAGTTGAAGGTGATAAGTTAGAAGGTTTAATAACCTTTAGAGATATCACTAAAGTCACACAAAAGCCTATAGCAAATAAAGATACTTTTGGGCGTTTACGTGTTGCAGCAGCAATTGGTGTCACTGGAGATGCTGTAGATCGTGCTGAAGCTTTGGTTAAAGCCGATGTTGATGCCATAGTTATAGATACTGCACATGGACATACAAAAGGTGTAGTTAGTGTTTTAAAAGAAATAAAATCTAAATTTCCTAAACTAGAAGTTATAGTAGGTAATATTGCTACAGGAGCAGCTGCTAAGTACTTAGTAGAAGCAGGAGCAGATGCAGTAAAAGTTGGTATTGGACCAGGTTCTATTTGTACAACTCGTGTTGTTGCAGGTGTTGGTTTTCCTCAATTTAGTGCAGTGTTAGAGGTGGCAGCAGCTATAAAAGGAAGTGGAGTTCCAGTTATTGCAGATGGAGGAATCCGTTACACAGGTGATATACCTAAAGCCTTAGCTGCAGGAGCAGACACTGTTATGTTAGGGTCTCTTTTAGCAGGAACCAAAGAAAGTCCAGGAGAAACGATTATATACGAAGGACGTAAGTTTAAGTCGTATAGAGGTATGGGATCTGTAGAAGCTATGAAAAAAGGAAGTAAAGACCGTTATTTCCAAGATGTTGAAGATGATATTAAAAAATTAGTACCAGAAGGTATTGTCGGACGTGTCCCTTATAAAGGTGATTTATATGAAAGTTTACACCAATTTATAGGTGGTTTAAGAGCAGGAATGGGTTATTGTGGAGCAAAAGATGTAGCCACTTTACAAGATACTGGACGTTTTGTTAAAATTACGGCTTCAGGAATTAATGAGAGTCATCCACATGATGTGACTATCACCAAGGAAGCTCCAAATTACTCAAGATAACACCTTGTTAAAATATAAAAAAAAGCACAACTTTTGAGTTGTGCTTTTTTTATTAAGATTAGTTATGTTATTGAAAATTACTTGAAATATGAGCTAAATTGAAACTTTAATGGTTTATTTAGAATGTTAATTTTACTTTAAGATAACTTGATGAATGCATATTTATATTTATTTTCAAATTATTGTTCACTAGAAGAGTTTCTCTTTTAGAATTAATACAAGTAATCAACTTACATAACCATGGAAATTATAGGAAATATTATAAAAGGTGCTATTCATTTAAAGGATGCTTTAACACCAGAGGTCAATCCAATTGAAGCACAAGAAAAAGTATTGGAAATGCTTTTAAAAACAGCCAAAGACACCCAGTTTGGTAAGCACTATAATTTTGAAACTATACTAAATCAAGAAACGCCTAGTTTAGCTTTTGCAAATCAAGTTCCGTTTTTTGACTATAATCAAATTAATGAAGCTTGGTGGTCTAAATTACATGAAGGAGAAGAAGATGTTACCTGGCCAGGAAGTCCTACTTATTTTGCATTAAGTTCTGGTACAACCGGAAAAACCAGTAAGCGTATTCCTGTTACAGACGCAATGTTATCTGCTATAAAACAAGCAGGAATAGATCAAGTTACTGCACTTAGTAATTTTGATTTGCCAGCAGAATTTTTTGCAACAGAAGCGATGATGTTAGGTAGTTCTACCGATTTAACAGAAAAGGACGATCATTTAGAAGGTGAGATTAGCGGAATTACTGCAAGTAATATTCCATCATGGTTTAAAGGTTTTTATAAACCAGGCGAAGCGATTGCTAAAATAGACGATTGGGATAAACGTGTTGTTCAAATAGCAAAACGAGCAAAACAATGGGATATTGGAGCATTAAGTGGTATTCCTTCATGGATGGAGTTAATGCTTAAAACAGTTATAGACTATCATAAAGTAGACAATATTCATCAGGTATGGCCAAACTTACAAGTCTATACTTCTGGAGGAGTCGCTTTTGGGCCTTATAAAAAAAGCTTTAATGCCTTACTTGGTAAACCAGTCACTGTTATTGATACTTATTTAGCTTCAGAGGGCTTTTTGGCTTTTCAAGCCAGACCAGAAACCACTGCAATGCAGTTAGTGACTAATGGCGGAATTTATTTTGAGTTTGTACCCTTTAAGCCAGAATACATAAATCCTGATGGATCCATAACACAAGATGCACCAAGTTTAACTTTAAAGGATGTTGAACTTGATCAGGATTATGTTGTAATAATAAGTACTGTTAGTGGAGCTTGGCGTTATTTAATAGGTGATACTATAGAATTTACAAATATTGATAAAGCAGAAATAAAAATAACAGGTCGTACTAAATTCTTTTTAAATACAGTTGGTTCTCAGCTATCAGTTAATAAGTTAGATGATGCTATTAGGTTTTTAGAAGAAAAATTTAAGACTACAATTCCTGAATACACATTATGTGCTAAGCGTTTTGATGATGGTTTTTATCATTCTTGGTATTTAGGTTCTGATAATTTAACATCAGAAACTGTTGCTGATGTTTTAGATGAATTTTTGAAAGATGCTAATAAAAACTATAAAGTAGCTAGAGGTAAAGCTTTAGAAGGTGTTAAAGTAGAAGTGGTCAGTCCTGAAGTGTTTCATGATTGGAGTGGAGCTAATAAGAAAAAAGGTGGTCAAGTTAAAATGGAACGCGTTATGGGAGAAGATAAGTTTAAAACTTGGGAGGATTTTGTCGTTAAATATTAAGATTTAGAGATTTCTAAGTCACGTTGATGTATTAGTTCCATAATTTCTTCTGGAGATAAATAGTATTTTTTGATTCTAGCAATATATGATGCATCAATATTTGCTTGACTTAAGATAAACTCTTTTGTAATCAAAATATATTTTTCCATACCAGATTTAACAGCATAAGTGTCTGCAGCTCTTTCTGCTTCAGCAATATGGTTATCTGACAATAAATACTTAATGCCAAACCAAATTAAATTACTGTTACTTCGGTTTCTGTAATCCATAATATGACCTAATTCGTGACCAATCCAACCTATAATAACATCTTTTGGCATGTCTTTAGTATAAAAGGTTTCGCCTGAGATTTTAACAGTCTCACTAATAAAAATATTATAGGATCTGTTGCCTTTTTTCTTAAAAAAACTACCAAAACTAGGCTGTGCTTGCATGGTAGATTTTTTAATGTTTTTCTTAAACTCGAAATTAATAGTCGTATCCTTTAAATCAGGATAGTAAGATAGAGCAATTTCTATTTCTGTTTTAATAGATTCTGGTATTGTACATTGTGGATAGGTCGTATTTGTCATTAAAAGTATTAGGATTAATTTTAGTTTCATTTATACAATAATATATGATTTTACTACTTTGATTGAAAGTCTTTTAACTTTTAATAGGTTGTTTTTAACAGACATAAAAAAAAGACACTAATCACTTTTAAATGATTAAGTTGCATTTTT
>NZ_BCBW01000053.1:0-25949 GCF_001315805.1 Olleya sp. ITB9 | reverse complement strand
AAAATTGCAAACGAACATAAAAGTAAACACTATATATGTNTCTTTTTTTATGTAAATTATATTTATTTAATGCGATCTGGCCAGAAGTTAGGATGCTCTCCACTAAAACCTAATTTTGGTATTGCATTGATTTGTTCCATTTCTGAAGTTGATAACTCAAAATCAAAAATTTTTAGATTTTCTTCCATACGTTGAGGTGATGTAGATTTAGGAATTACAATTACGTCGTGTTGTAAAACCCATCTTAAACAAATTTGCGGAATAGATTTTTGATGTGTATTGGCAATGTCTATTAATATTTGATTGTCAAACACGCGACCTCTGGCTAAAGGAGACCAAGACTGTACCGCAATATTTTTTGATTTACAATACGAGGTTAATTCTTCCTGCCAATAACCAGGATGGAACTCGATTTGATTTACAGCAGGTATAACATTGGCTGTTTTAAATAAAGCTTCTAAGTGCTCTTGAAAAAAATTACTGACTCCAATGGATTTAATTTTACCTTCCGCTTGTAATTCTTCCATTGCGCTCCAGCTTTTCGCATTAGCGTGTTCCCAATCATTATAGTTTTTAGCATTTGCAGGCCAATGGATAAGGTAAAGGTCGATATAATCTAAACTTAATTTTTTAAGAGATTTATTAAATTCAGCTTTAGCTTGGTTATAACTTAAGTTTTCTCGCCAAAGTTTGGTTGTAATATATAATTCGTTTCTGTCGATTCCACTTTTTTTGATGCCTTGTGCTACAGCTTCTTCATTACCATAAATTGCAGCAGTGTCAAATAATCTATAACCTTTTGCTATAGCATTGGCAACAGACTGAATTCCTTCTTGCTCTGTACATTTATAGGTTCCGAAGCCTGCGATAGGTATTTTAGTGTCATCATTTAAATGTTTAAATGTCATGATTTAATATTTAATAATTGCTAATTACAAGGTACGTCTTGTCTAATTTTATATAAAATTGCTTAATCTGTTTAACAGCTTTTTAGTATTTGTAAAACTATTTTATAAAGATGTAATACAATTTACTTCTACAATTTGACCAGCCATACAAATATCCATTCTGTCTTTAATTTCTGTATAGCTAAAAGTTATTTTCTTTTGATCTTTTAATGTAATATCAAATGTTTTTAAGTTAATGGGATTAACTTTTTTATTATTTTCTAATAAAATCATCCAACCACAACCATCTAAACCAGTCATATTTACTAATGTTCCATTAACTTGATTAGGACAGGTTTTGTCTTTAGTTGTTTTAGAGTTTGCGCATGACAAACCTAAAATAGTAATTGCAATTAGATAAATAAATTTCTTTTTAAAAATTAAGTTCAATTGGCTTTTTGACATGATTTTCTGTTGGTTTAAAATTAGTTTAAATAAAAAACACAACTTATAAAGTTGTGTTTTTTATATCTATTATAGGTTATTTACAAAGTCTTTAAAAACTTTTTTATGTAGTTCTAAATCTAAATTTGGAGATAATGATGCACGTACAATATAATCTTTATCACCTTCTTTGGTGGTTCCTTGTGTAGAGGTTGCAGGAATAGTCCAATAACAACCTTTTAACTGTCCATAACTAACGCAAAATTTACTTTGATCAGGAATCTCAGTAATCATTAAATTAATTAATTTTAAGTTAAGTGCTCTTTTGTAAGTTTCTTTTTCTTCGTCTGTGTTTCCTTTTGTTGGAAGATCTAAAGAGAATACAGAAGGTGTAAAGCCTTGTGAGGCTAACTCTTCTGACACAAAATTGATTTTAGCATCAGGTAATGTCTCTTGTATAAATGTTACAAAATCGCGAGTGTTAGTATACGCATCAGCAATTCTTTGGTTCATAGATGGTAACTGTTTAGCTAAAATCTGATATTGTAAAGCGGTTGCTTCGTTATCACACAATAATAAATGTTGTTCTATTTTTTCGATTAAATCGAAAGTCTTAGTGTTACCAATACAATAACCAGCTGTACATTGTCCACCACTAGGAAACTTAGATCCACTAGCAAAAGATATAGTTCTAACCGTAGCTAATATTTTATCTTCTCCTAAAAACTGAACATTTGGGCAAAACGTTTGATCTAAAATAAAAACAGGATCAATAGCGTTTTGTCCGTTAGGTGTTTGACGCACTTTAGTTAAAGCAGCTTTTAATTGTATTAAATCCGGAACTTCAACTCTTGGATTTGTTGGTATTTCGGCAATTATTAATGGAACTGCATCTTGCGTTGCAATAGTGTTTAATACATTATCGATGCTTTGTACCATATCATTATCACCATCTACTAGTAAATCAACAATGGATACATTGTCAATACATGCAGCAACACGACGTGCTTGGTCATTTGTTCCTCCATAACAATTGGGTGGTACAACTATTTTTATGTCTTTACCCTTGTGGTTTTGTTTAGCATCATCAATTAATCCCATTAAAGTAGCATATTGAATAGATAATCCACTTGATGCCACTAATGCTTTTGTGTTAGATCCTGTAACGGTTTTAATAGCATCTAATACAGCTGTTTTATTTTGTTGGTTGCTTTCGGGAGTATTGTAATTGGCTTGATTAGCTAAAGCTTGTAAAGCCAACAGAGTGTTTGATGGTGTCATCGCAACAGTTTCACGACGACGTACATGTTGGATATCAGAAATATAATGGTCGTTTTCTGATTCATTTATAATTAAAATACTTCCTAATGGTCCATGAAGATTAATATGAAAATCAACTGTATTAATTAAGTTTGTTGCTCCAATATGTTTGTCTTCAGCTATAAAAATAGTGCTTCCATCAAAATCAGAAATGTCGTTAATATTTTTTATCTGATTTAACTCAAAATTATAACCGTAAACACTTTTAATAATGTCAGCATTAAACACTTCTGGTAATTGTCCAATATAATTAATTTGAGTCTTTTTATTATCTAATAAGTTTTTTCTTAAAACAGCTAAAATTGGTACTGTTTGAGAGTCAAAGCTTATTACGTTTTGAGCGCTAATATTATTTAATTTTGCAATGGACCACTCTAAAACACAAGATAAAGGATGACCTAGGCGTATGTAATCATAGGCAGTTGGAAGATTATCTAAAGCTGAGGTTTCTGAATTATTGTCGTTGTAAAGCGTTTCAAAAAGATCTAAAAACTGAACTTTTGCTAAAGCTTCGTTATAAATATCTAATCTGTGTGTTGTGGTACTTAGCCAACCTTCAGGTTTGTTATTTAATACGTCTTTTATATAATTTAATAAGTTATTGTTTATCATGAAGTTTAAACTTTAATAAGTTTGTTTGTAGTGTTGCAAAATTAAGTCGATAATTTATACTTAAACTTACATTGTTTTAAAATATAAGTTAGCATTGCAAATTTAGTAATTTTAGTAGTTTACTGGATTAGTAAATGGTATTAAACCTTTGTTAATTATGGTTGATATACCTGTCCACGATGCGGTTTTAAGGCGTCCCGAATTGGTTTCATTTCGGTTTCATTTACTACCATATATGCAATACAATGCATGTCATTTATAGTCTCGACACCTGTGATGTTTAATTGGGTATTTTTAATAGTTATGTATTCTTTAAGATGTATAACGTGGTGTTCTGCTATTTTTAAAGCGTCAGGTCCTCTAAAATCCCAAATTAGTTTAAGTTGTCTCATTATTATTTTTTAGTAGCAGTTTGTTTTTCGGCGAAAGCCTTAAAATCAATTAAATATTTTTTAGACTGTTTTTTAAATGCTTTAGGCATTAACAGCATCATTAATCGTGAACTAAATTTGGTAGGTACAAATTGATTTATACTAGACCATTTAGTAGTATTTTTATCTATAATCTCAAAATAATTCTCTTGAATATTATGCATGTTACTAGTGTCAAAATTAAAATTTAAAACACAATTTTCTTCTATTTTGGTTATAGTTTCCTTGACACTCATTAGACGTTTCCCAAACGCATAATTAATTTTAATAGTTTCTCCAACCATACCAGGTTCGCCTGACAGATGCTCGTAACTTAACAAGCCATCTTGCCAATACTTCATGTTGTCGTGATTTTTAAGTAAGGCAAAACAATCTTCAACAGATTTGTTTATAATAATTTGTGTAGTGTATTTCATATTTTGGGATTATATATAAAAATATAAATTATTACTTTATTTACCCATTACAATCGCTAAGGGTATAAAGATTACCGATTAAGTACAATTTAGTTTTAATTTAAAGTTTTTAGCTAATTTTTGAGTTAAAATGTGAAATGCTAATTTTAGATTAAAATTAACAAATAGTTTACTTATTTATCATGCAATAAGTTGTTTATTGTATCACTGTCAAAAGTGCTTGTATTATAGTGTAATATTGCTATTTTTGCAGACATTGCTAATTAAACTAAGCTTTTTATGAAATTGAATATGTTACGCTTAACATTATTTGTTTTTTTTGTCTCCAATTTTATGGTTAAGGCGCAAAATAAGTCTGTATTGTTTACTGTTAATGATGTACCAGTCTATGCTTCTGATTTTAAGCGTGTTTATAATAAAAACCTAGATTTAGTTAAGGACGATTCACAAAAAGACATTGATAATTATTTAGATTTATTTATAAAATATAAGCTAAAAATTGCTGAGGCTAGAGCTTTAGAGCTGGATAAAAAAACATCTTACATTAGAGAATTTGGTAACTATAAAAACCAATTAGCCAAAAATTATTTAAATGATAATAAAGTTACAGATCAATTAGTAGAAGAGGCTTATCAACGCTTATTGACAGAGATTGATGCCAATCATATTTTAGTTAGAATTGAAGAAAACGCTAGTCCACAAGATTCTCTTTCAGCCTATAAAGAAATACAAAAGCTTAGAGGTCGAGTTATAAATGAAGGTTTTGAGGCTATTAAGCAAGATGTACATAATGGACGTACTATTTTTGCTGAGCAGTTAGGCTATTTTACAGCTTTTAAAATGGTGTATCCCTTTGAAACTGCTGCATACAATACAGCTGTTGGACAATGGTCACAACCGTTTAGAACGCAGTTTGGTTTTCATGTTGTTTTTGTAAAAGACAAGAGGAAAAATAGAGGAGACCTTACTGTAGCACATATTATGCTTACAGGTAAAGACGGACAGCAAACAGCACAACAACGTATTGACGAGATTTATAAACGTATCCAACAAGGAGAAGCTTTTGGTGCTTTAGCAAAACAATTTTCTGAAGATAAAAGCTCAAGTAGTAAAGGAGGACAACTTAATACGTTTTCGTCTGGACAATTAAGTTCTAAAGCTTTTGAAGAAGTTGCTTTTGGATTAAAAAATATAAACGATGTAAGCAAACCTTTTAAATCGGAATTTGGTTATCACATTGTTAAACTTATTGATAAA
Source organism: Olleya sp. ITB9 (assembly GCF_001315805.1). Classification (NCBI taxonomy): domain Bacteria; kingdom Pseudomonadati; phylum Bacteroidota; class Flavobacteriia; order Flavobacteriales; family Flavobacteriaceae; genus Olleya; species Olleya sp. ITB9. The sequence continues at coordinate 20,582 of NZ_BCBW01000053.1, read as the reverse complement.
AAAGGAATTAAGTCTTTTGAAGAACTTGAGCCTGAATTAAAAAACAAAATTAAGCGCGACTCTAGGTCTAAAGTTATTAATGATAAACGTATAGAGGCACTGTATGCTAAGTATAACGTATCCAAGACTCTACCAAACCTTCAGCCAATTACCTCTATTTTAAATGATAATTATTTTAAAAGTACTTGGACTATTCCAGATTATTTTAAAAACGAAACAGTTTTAGTAAGCATTAAAGATAAGCCATTAACATACATGGATTTTGCTAAGTTTTTGGCAAAAAGTCAACGTCAACGTCAGTCCAAAATAGATTTAAATCAATTAATAAAAAACAACTACAAAGTATTTTTAGAAAGTCACTTAAAAGCTTATCAAGAAGAAAACTTAGAAAATGAAAATGAGGAATACGCTCATATTTTAGGCGAATATAGAGATGGGTTATTACTATTTGACCTTATGGAAACACAAATTTGGAATGTTTCAAAACAAGATTCGGTTGGATTGCAATCCTTTTACAATGCACATAAAGACAATTATTTTCATGACGTTAGATTAGATGCAATTGTTGCATCTTCAGCAGAGAAAAGTATAATTAAAAAAACAGCAAAACTGTTAAGTAAAAATACTATTGTAGATCAAATTAAAGGGCAATTAAATTCTGATTCAAAAATTAACGTCAGCTTTATTACTGATACATTAAATGTAAATCATCAAGCTTTACCAAAAGGTTTAGATATTAAGACTGGAGTATCAAAGATATTTAAACATAATGATGCTTATAGTGTTGTTAAAATCATACGTGTATTACCAAAAACAGCAAAGACTTTTGAAGAGTCAAAAGGTAATGTTATTGCAGATTATCAAGCTAAAATTGAAAAAGAATGGTTAGAAAAATTAGCTAAAAAATACACAGTAAAAATTAATCAAGATACTTTAAAACAAGTCAAAGACGAACTTAAATAAATTTGAAAAAATCAATCTACATAGTGTTATTAGTTAGTGTTTTGTGGTCTTGTGACTATTTTAAACCAGTACAGGAAGATGAAGCAATTGCTAGAGTAGAGGATGCCTTTTTATATCATAAAGATTTAAAAAAGGTATTGCCTGAAAATTTAAATGCACCTGATAGTACCATTTTTGCTAATAATTTTATTAACAGATGGGCAACACAACAATTGCTTGTTCAAAATGCACAAGTCAACTTATCAGATTCAAAATTAGAAAAATTTGATAGGTTAATTCAACAATATAAAAGTGATTTATATAGTAAAGCATATTTGGAGGCTTTAGTGTCTAAAAACCTAGACACAACAGTATCAAATCAAGAAGCAACAATATATTATGATATCAACAAAGATGCTTTTAAATTAAACGAAGACTTAATTAAGTTTAGATACATTAATTTGGATGCTAATAGATTAGACCTTGACGATGTCAAAACTAAATTTAAACGCTTCAATATTGAAGATAAGAAAGAATTAGATTCTATATCCATACAATTTAAAACGTATTCATTAAAAGATTCAGTTTGGATAAGAGTAGACCAAGTCATAAATAAAATTGCAGCAGTACAACCTGAAAATCGAAATGAATTGTTAAAAAAATCTAATTTTATACAACTCAAAGACTCATTAGGATTATATTTGATGCAAATAAATGATGTGTTGTTACGAAACGAAACAGCTCCATTAGAGTACGTAAGACCAACAATTAACCAAATCGTTATTAATAAACGAAAACTGGAATTGATTAAACAATTAGAAAAGGACATTACTAAAGATGCCATTAAAAACAAACAATTTGAAATTTACAATTAAATCTAAAACGTTAACAGCTTTTACGTTTTTATTATTAGCAAGTTTTACTGCTTCTGCTCAAGAAATTATTGAAGAGACAGCTCCAGAAAAAACTATAGATTCTACTTTAACAACAGGAGCAACTAAAGTTGATGGTGTTGCAGCAGTAGTTGGAGATTACATTGTTTTGGATAGTGATGTAGATAAAATGATCTTACAATTAAAAGCACAAGGCGCATCTTTACAAGGTGTGACACGTTGCCAGTTATTTGGTAAATTATTAGAAGATAAATTATATGCACACCATGCTATCCAAGATAGTATTGTAATTAGTGATGCAGAGATAAGATCATACGTTGACCAACAAGTTGAGCAGTTTTTACAGCAAACTAATGGTAATATGGATGAATTATTAAAATTTTACAACAAAGAAGACGAAGCTAGTTTCAGAGAAGAAATGTTTGAAATTAACAAGAGTAACAAGTTAGCTTCAGAAATGAAGAAAAAAATTATTGATGAAGTAGAAGTCACTCCAGAAGAAGTAAGACAGTTTTTTAATGACATACCAAAAGAAGAAAGACCAAGATTTGGAACAGAACTTAAAGTAGCACAAATTGTAATTGAGCCTAAAGTTAGCGAAACCGAAAAGCAACGTGTTATTGATAGATTAAAAGAATTTAAAAGAGAAGTTGAAGAAGACGGAAAAAGCTTTAGATCAAGAGCAGCCTTTTATTCTGATGATCCAGGATCAAAAAGATCAGGAGGAAAATTACCTCCAATGGTACGTTCTACACCAAGAATGGTAAAAGAATTTAGAGATGTTGCATTCTCATTACAAGAAGGTGAAATTTCAGAACCTTTTGCAACAGACTTTGGGTATCATATTATATACCTTGAAAAAATTAGAGGTCAAGAGTATGATGTAAGTCACATTTTATTAGTTCCAGAAATTTCTGATGATGAAGTGTTAGAAGCTAAAGAAAAGATTGAAAAAATTAAAACAGAAATTGCTAATGGTGATTACACTTTTGCCGAAGCAGCTTTAGAGTTTAGCGATGAAAAAGAAACTAAATTTCAAGGAGGTCAATTAATTAACCCTCAAACTCAGGATTATAATTTTGAATTAACAAAAATGGATCCTGAATTATATGGTCAATTACAAGATTTAGAAAACAATACAATAAGTGAAGTCTTGACTGATACAGACAGACAAGGTAACATTAAGTTTAAGTTAGTAACAGTTACAGATAGAATTGACGAGCATGATGCAGATTACGCACGTGATTATTTGAAAATTAAAGAACTAGCTTTAAACGAAAAACAATACGACGCTATTGGTAAGTGGCAAAACGAAAAAATTAACGATACTTATATTAAAATTAGCGAGTCTCACAGAGATTGTGATTTTTCAAGTAACTGGTTAAAAAACTAACAAAATTTATGTCAGACGTTGCAGCAGTAAAATCTCTAGTAACTAAATACAATTCATTAAGACAAGAAGTTGCCAAAGTAATAATTGGTCAAGACGATGTTGTAAATCAGATTTTAATTTCTATTTTTTCTGGTGGTCATGCGTTATTAATTGGTGTTCCTGGTTTAGCCAAAACACTAATGGTTAATACAATTTCTCAAGCTTTAGGATTGGATTTTAAACGTATACAATTTACTCCAGATTTAATGCCAAGTGACATTTTAGGAAGCGAAATCCTTGACGAAAACAGACAATTTAAATTTATTAAAGGACCTATTTTTGCTAATATTATTTTAGCAGATGAGATTAACCGTACACCTCCAAAAACTCAAGCAGCTTTACTAGAAGCAATGCAAGAGCGTGCTGTTACAGTATCAGGTCATCATTATAAATTAGATTTACCTTATTTTGTATTAGCAACCCAAAACCCAATTGAGCAAGAAGGTACGTACCCACTTCCAGAAGCACAATTAGACCGTTTTATGTTTGCTATTAATTTAGATTATCCAACATTTCAGGAAGAAGTAGATGTTGTTAAAGCAACCACATCAGACCATAAACCTAAAGTTAATGCATTATTTACTGCTAAAGAAATAACAGATTTTCAACAGTTAATTAGACGTATTCCTGTAGCAGATAATGTTATCGAGTATGCAGTTACAATGGTTGGTAAAACAAGACCACATAGTGATGCAGCTTCAGATTTAGTAAAACAATATGTAGATTGGGGAGCAGGACCAAGAGCGTCTCAAAATTTAATCTTAGCAGCAAAAACTCATGCAGCAGTAAATGGTAAGTTTTCTCCAGATATAGAAAATCTCCAAGCTGTTGCAACAAGTATTTTGCGTCACAGAATGATTAAAAACTATAAAGCTGAAGCAGAAGGAATCACTATTGAGCAGATTATAAAAAGTTTATTTTAGTATGAAGCTTAAGCAATTATTAGTGCCTTTTATTATCTTACTAATAGGTATTGCATTAACAATCGTTGGTGCGTTATTTAAAATACAACATTGCCAAACGGAAGTTTACTACTAACTTTAGGAACTTTTATAGAGTTTTGTGCTATTTTTTATGCTATCATTAAACTAGTAAAAATAGCAAGACAAAAATAATTAAATCTAATTTTTGAAATCAATAACAACTTACAAGCAAAGAGTATTTGGTTTAGACGTTGTTAGAGCAATCGCTATTTTACTGATACTTTGCTCACATTCTACTATTTTATTATTTCCAGAATCATCCTCAACAATTGTTAAAACCATTCAGTTTTTTGGTACAATAGGTGTAGATATATTTTTTGTGCTTAGTGGATTTTTAATTGGTACTATATTAATAAGACATATACAAAATCAACAAACTAGTCTTAAGCAATTTATTAGTTTTTGGATACGTCGTTTGCTTAGAACACTTCCAAACTATTATCTGGTTTTAATTGTTAATATTTGTTTATTGTATGTTTTTAATAGCGAAATACCTAAACAGCTTTATAAGTTCTTTTTCTTTCTTCAAAATTTTAGCTCACAGCAACCTGATTTTTTTACCGAATCTTGGAGCTTAACAATAGAAGAGTTTGCGTATATTATTGGTCCCTTAATATTATTAGCCTTGGGCTTATTCTTTAAAAAACTTAATAAATGGAGTTTTTTAATAATGACTTGTTTAGTAATTGTGTGTATTACAATACACAGATTTATTTTTGATGTTCATTTAACCACAATCCCAGAACATCTTTCATGGAGTAAGATTTTAAGAAAAGTAGTTATTTATAGAATTGATAGTATTTATTATGGTTTTTTAGGAGCTTTTTTTGCTTTTTATTTCACAAAATCTTGGAAACAACTAAAATGGTTAAGCTTTGGTTTTGGGGCTTTTTTATTTGTAATTATTCATTTAAATATATTTTCAAATCAATTAAATCCAGATCATTTCTCAACGTTTTTTAATATTTATTATTTACCCTTAGTATCTATAAGTATTTTGTTGACGTTTCCTGTGTTTTCAAATTGGAAAAAACATGTTTTATTAACACCTTTAATTACTAAAATAAGTTTGTGGTCTTATTCTATTTATTTAATTAATTATTCAATTGTTTTTTTAACTATAAGACAATTTATAGATATCGATCAAGTCAGTCTAATTGCTAAATTTTCAATTTTAGTGTTGTATTGGATCTTAACATTTGCATTTTCTTATCTATTATTTACTTTTTTTGAATATCCATTGATAAAATTTAGAAACTCTATAAATAATAAGTATTTATATTAAATGTAATTTTTAGTTAATTAATTTTGATAATGATTTTTTTGAGGCATCAAAAATGTGGAATTAATAAAATTAAAGATATTATTTCATCAAATTTATCAATACTTCAATTTTATAATTAGCTTTCAAAATACCTTAAAATTTTCGTAATTTTGCTAGACTTGAATTGTACGTAATTTTCTAGTTTCCGTAAGGTTTGAGTATGATTAAAGTGTATACTTACAACATTTTTTTCAGTAATAAATTTAAAAGAATTCTATTTTAAACTATATGAACATTTATAAAGATTACCTTAAAGAGATTGAAGACAGAAAAGAATTAGGTCTTCATCCTAAGCCAATTGATGGTGCAGATTTATTAAGCGCAATTATTGAGCAAATTAAAGACACAGATAACGAATATAGAGAGCAGTCTCTAAACTTCTTTATTTATAACGTTTTACCAGGTACCACAAGTGCTGCAGTTGTTAAAGCTAAGTTTTTAAAAGAAATTATTTTAGGTGAATCTTTAGTTTCAGAAATTTCAACCGAGTTTGCTTTTGAGCAATTATCACACATGAAAGGTGGACCATCGGTTAAGGTATTATTAGATTTAGCGTTAGGTGAAGACAAATCAATAGCTTTACAAGCAGCTAAAGTGTTAAAAACACAAGTTTTTCTTTACGAAGCTGATACAGACCGTTTAGAAGAAGCACTTAATAATGGTAGTGAAATAGCTAATGATATTATCGAAAGCTATGCTCAAGCCGAGTTTTTTACAAAACTACCAGAAGTTGAAGAAAAAATAGAAGTTGTAACTTATGTTGCAGGTGTTGGTGATATTTCAACAGATTTATTATCTCCTGGTGGTGATGCACACTCTAGGTCAGATCGTGAGTTACATGGTCAATGTATGTTTGAGCATAACAAAGACATGCAAAACGAATTATTAGCATTAAAAGAAGCACATCCAGATAAGCGTGTAATGCTAATTGCAGAAAAAGGAACAATGGGAGTTGGTTCTTCCAGAATGTCAGGTGTAAATAATGTAGCATTATGGACAGGTATTTCTTCAAGTCCTTACGTTCCATTTATTAACATTGCACCAGTAATTGCAGGTACTAACGGTATTGCTCCAATTTTCTTAACAACAGTTGGTGTAACTGGAGGTATAGGTTTAGACCTTAAAAATTGGGTACAACAAAAAGATGCAGATGGTAAAACTATCGTAGATGAAGATGGAGAACCTATCTTAAAAGAAGTTTACTCTGTAGCTACAGGTACTGTATTAACTATAAACACAAAAGAGAAAAAATTATATAACGGAGACCAAGAACTTAAAGATATATCGGCAGCATTTACACCACAAAAAATGGAGTTTATGAAAGCTGGAGGATCTTACGCTGTAGTCTTTGGTAAAAAATTACAAACATTTGCTTGTAAAGTTTTAGGTATTGAGGTACCTCAAGTATACGCAGCTTCAAAAGAAGTATCAATAGAAGGTCAAGGTTTAACAGCTGTAGAGAAAATTTTTAATAAAAATGCAGTTGGTACATCAGGAGCTACTTTACATGCAGGTTCTTACGTTCGTGCAGAAGTAAATATTGTTGGTTCTCAGGATACTACAGGTTTAATGACCTCTCAAGAATTAGAGATGATGGCAGCTACAGTTATCTCTCCGATTGTAGATGGTGCTTACCAATCTGGTTGTCATACAGCTTCAGTTTGGGATGATAAATCTAAAGCTAATATACCAAGGTTAATGAGCTTTATGAACGATTTCGGTTTAATTACTGGTCGTGATCCAAAAGGGAAGTATTTCCCGATGACAGATGTTATTCATAAAGTACTTAACGATATTACTGTTGGAGATTGGGACATTATTATTGGTGGAGATTCTCACACACGTATGTCTAAAGGTGTTGCTTTTGGAGCAGATTCAGGTACTGTAGCCTTAGCATTAGCAACAGGTGAGGCATCAATGCCTATTCCAGAATCGGTTAAAGTAACCTTTAAAGGACAAATGAAATCTTATATGGATTTCCGTGATGTAGTACACGCAACACAACAACAAATGTTAAAGCAGTTTGGAGGTGAAAACGTATTCCAAGGTCGTGTAATCGAAGTACATATTGGTACTTTAACTGCAGATGAAGCTTTTACATTTACAGATTGGACAGCAGAGATGAAAGCTAAAGCATCTATCTGTATTTCAGAAGACGATACTTTAATCGAGTCATTAGAAATTGCAAAAGGTCGTATCCAAATCATGATTGATAAAGGTATGGACAATGCTAAACAAGTACTTAAAGGTCTTGTAGATAAAGCAGAAACTAGAATTACTGAGCTTAAAACAGGTATTAAACCATCGTTAAGACCAGACGCAAATGCTGTATATCATGCAGAAGTTATTATTGATTTAGATGAAATCGCTGAGCCAATGATTGCGGATCCAGACGTAAACAATGATGACGTATCAAAGCGTTACACTCACGATAATATCAGACCATTATCATACTATGGTGGAACTAAAAAAGTAGATTTAGGTTTCGTAGGATCATGTATGGTTCATAAAGGAGACATGAAAATTTTAGCTCAAATGCTTAAAAATGTCGAAGCCCAACATGGTAAAGTAGAATTTAAAGCACCTTTAGTAGTTGCACCTCCAACATATAATATTGTAGACGAACTTAAAGAAGAAGGTGATTGGGATGTTTTAGTAAAATACTCGGGATTCGAGTTTGACGATAGCGCACCAAAAGGATTAGCACGTACTAAATACGAAAACATGTTGTATTTAGAGCGTCCAGGTTGTAACCTATGTATGGGTAACCAAGAAAAAGCAGAACCAGGCGATACAGTAATGGCAACATCTACACGTTTATTCCAAGGAAGAGTTGTAAAAGATTCAGGAGATAAAAAAGGTGAGTCATTATTATCATCAACACCAGTAGTGGTCTTATCAACAATCTTAGGTAGAACACCAACTATGGAAGAATATGAAGCAGCAGTAGATGGTATTGTTTTAACCAAATTCAAACCTTCAACAAAGCAATTAGTAAGATAATCTAAAGGATATTTTACAATATTTAAAAAGTCCGAGTTCAAAAAACTCGGATTTTTTTGTATTAAACAATCTTTCTTTATTATTAAAATTTGGGCGTTACCACAAGGGTCGGGCTTTTCGTTCCCAATCTTTTTTTAACTAGATTTATTTTAAGCAATTGTTTTATTATTAATCTAACTAAAACTTTACTAAGCATCATAAGTGTTAAAAAAAGGATTTCCACTGCAATCCCTAACACGATACAAATCAAATAGTTAATATTTTGGTATTACTCAAAACACGTTAAAACACTTTCATAGTCATACTATAATTTGTATATTAGGATACTAATAATCACAACTAAATAAACAAAAAAAAAGAACTTATGGCATTTGATATTGATATGATAAAAAAGGTGTACAGCCAAATTGCAGAACGTGTAGATAAAGCACGAGACGTTGTTGGAAAACCTTTAACACTTTCTGAGAAAATTTTATATTCTCACCTTTGGGATGGTAAAACAGACAAAGCTTTTACAAGAGGTAAAGATTATGTAGATTTTGCTCCAGACCGTATTGCATGTCAAGATGCAACCGCACAAATGGCATTATTGCAATTTATGCAAGCAGGAAAAGATAATGTTGCTGTACCAACTACTGTACATTGCGATCACTTAATCCAAGCTAAAGAAGGTGCAACAAAAGATCTAAAACACGCAAATAGTGTAAGTAGCGAAGTTTTTGATTTTCTAGAATCAGTATCTAATAAATACGGAATTGGATTCTGGAAACCAGGAGCAGGTATTATTCACCAAGTAGTATTAGAAAATTACGCTTTTCCAGGAGGAATGATGATTGGTACAGATTCTCATACAGTTAATGCAGGAGGATTAGGTATGGTTGCTATCGGAGTTGGAGGTGCAGATGCTGTAGATGTTATGGCAGGAATGGCTTGGGAACTTAAATTTCCAAAATTAATTGGTGTTAGATTAACTGGTAAATTATCTGGATGGACAGCGCCTAAAGATGTTATTTTAAAAGTAGCAGGAATTGTATCTGCCAAAGGTGGTACAGGTGCAATTGTTGAATATTTTGGCGAAGGTGCTAAAGCTATGTCATGTACAGGTAAAGGTACTATTTGTAACATGGGAGCAGAAATTGGTGCAACGACATCAACTTTTGGTTATGATGAGTCTATGGAGCGTTATTTACGTGCCACAGACAGAGCGGACGTTGCAGATGCTGCAAATCAAGTGAAAGAGTATTTAACTGCAGATGATGAAGTATATGCTAATCCAGAACAGTATTTTGATCAAGTTATAGATATTAACTTATCAGAGTTAGGGCCATTATTAAATGGACCTTTTACTCCAGATTTATCAACTCCAGTTGGTGATAAAATGACTGAGATTGCAACTACTAATGAGTGGCCTTTACAAGTAGAATGGGGACTTATTGGATCGTGTACTAACTCATCTTACGAAGATTTATCACGTGCGTCATCAATAGCGCAACAAGCAATAGATAAAGGTATAAAAATGAAAGCTGATTTAGGTATTAATCCTGGATCTGAACAAGTTAGATATACAGCAGACAGAGACGGTATTTTAGGGATTTTCGAAAAATTAGATGCTAAAATATTTACAAACGCTTGCGGACCATGTATTGGCCAGTGGGCAAGATATAGCGATCCAAAAAATGCACCTAAAAATAGTATTGTACACTCTTTTAATCGAAACTTTGCTAAGCGTGCAGATGGTAACCCTAATACACATGCTTTTGTTGCTTCTCCCGAAATAACTGCTGCTATTGCAATTTCTGGACGTTTAGATTTTAATCCACTAACAGATAAGTTAATTAACGAAGATGGACAGGAAGTTATGTTTGATGAGCCTACAGGATGGGAGTTACCACCTAAAGGTTTTGAAGTTAAGGATAATGGGTATTTAGCTCCTGATCCAGATGGAAGTGGAGTAGTAGTAAAAGTGGCTTCAGATTCAGAAAGACTTCAATTATTGACACCTTTTACTCCAATTGGTAGTGATATTTCAGGTGCTAAATTACTAATTAAGGCTTTTGGTAAATGTACTACAGATCATATTAGTATGGCTGGTCCTTGGTTACGTTTTAGAGGGCATTTAGATAATATTTCTAATAATTGCTTAATTGGTGCAGTAAATGCATTTGGTATGAAAACCAATTTTGTGAAAAATCAATTAACTGGTGAGTTTGCAGGTGTACCTGATACAGCTAGAGCATATAAAGCAGCTGGAGTTAAATCTATAGTTGTTGGAGATCATAATTACGGAGAAGGTTCTTCTCGTGAGCACGCAGCAATGGAACCAAGACATTTAGGTGTTGTAGCTGTAATTGTTAAATCTTTTGCTCGTATCCACGAAACTAATCTTAAAAAACAAGGAATGTTAGGACTAACATTTGCAAATGAAGCAGATTATGACCTAATTCAAGAGGATGACACATTCAATTTCTTAGATTTAAATGAATTTGCACCAAATAAACCACTAACAATTGAGTTGGTTCATGCAGACGGAAATAAGGACAATATCATCGTAAATCATACATACAATGAAGCGCAAATAGCCTGGTATAACGAGGGAAGTGCTCTTAATTTAATTAAGAAAGAAAACAATGCATAATACTTGGTGAAAAGTGTTAATTATTAAAACTCCTGAATCTTTCAGGAGTTTTTTTTGATATTTATGTAAGGTTTTAAATTAAGTGTCGACTTTTTAATAAAAATTGTTCAATTAATTAAAACCAAAAATTATGATTAGAAAAATGTATTTAGCTGTAATGGCTTTAGGAGTATTAAGTGTATCTTGTAGTGACGACGATGACGCTCCTGTAAACCCAGTTTCAAATCTTACTATTGACATTCCAAATCTTGAAGCTTTAGGAGATGATTATGTTTACGAAGGATGGATTATTGTAGATGGTAATCCAGTATCAACAGGAACATTTAGTGATGTAACTTTTCCTAAATCTTTTCCTGTACTAGAGTCTCAATTACAAAGTGCAACAACCTTTGTGTTATCCATTGAACCATCTGTAGATTCTGATCCAGCTCCTGCAGATACAAAAATTTTAGCAGGTGATTTTTCTGGAGATTCAGCAGTAGTCAATTCAAATTTAGTAGCAGATTTCTCTACAGTTGCTGGTAAATTTATATTAGCAACTCCAACAGACATGGATGACACTAATGAAGCTAGTGGTGTTTGGTTTTTAGATAACGAAGCAGCAACAGCAGTAGCAGGTTTAGAGTTACCTGTACTTTCTGACGGTTGGGTTTATGAAGGTTGGGCTGTAATAGATGGTACGCCAATTAGTACAGGTACTTTTACAGATCCATCAATGGCAGATAGTAATGCAGCAACATCACCTTATAAAGGAGATGCAGGAAATGGACCTGGTTATCCAGGAGAAGATTATTTACAAAATGCTCCAGATGGATTTACGTTCCCTACGGATTTAAGAGGACAAACTATAGTTGTATCTGTAGAGCCTAGTCCTGATAATAGTCCATCACCTTTTACATTAAAACCTTTGTTACATACTATAGCTGTTGATGCAGAAACACACAGCGCTATAACAATGGGAGCAGGACCTACACAATCATTAACAGGAACTGTTAATAGATAAAATAAATAGTTTTTATTACTTTTAAGCACCTAATGTATTAGGTGCTTTTTTTATAAAACAAATATGACCAAACCTAAAATTTCATTAAATAATACATTGTTTGTTGCTATTTTGGTACTAATGATTATCCCAACAACCAGACAATTTATACAAATTCAAGTGCATAAAGGTTTAGCACTATTTTCACCAAGTATTGAAAAACCAAACAACAGAAAAATAATAACTAACTACAATTGGCAATTACAAAATAGTACTGGTCAACCTTTTAATTTCCGTCAAGCGGAAAACAAAATCGTATTAGTTAGCTTTTGGGCAACTTGGTGTCCACCTTGTATAGCAGAATTACCAAGCATGCAGCAGTTGTATGAAACTTATAAGGATAAAATAGAATTTGTTTTTATTTCAAATGAAAAAATAGAGACTATAAATGCATTTATGGCAAAAAATAATTACTCATTTAAAGTTTATACGCCTTTAGAGAAGTCTTCAATCAATACTTTTGAAATAAATAGTATTCCTAGAACTTTTTTAATTAATCAAAAAGGTGAAGTTGTAATAGACAAAAATGGAGCTGCTAATTGGAATAGTGAAACGGTCAATAAAACTATTAATGGCTTATTAGAATTATAAGGTCTTAAAAAAGGCTTTTATAAAGCTAAAGCTAAATAAGGACCACATAATTTTTAAATCTTCTTTAAAAGTAGAAGTTTCATCTAAAAATTTGAACATAGTTGTTGGGTTATTTTTACTGTAGTATTGCTGAAAAATCCATTCGCCTTTATAGTTTTCGTCTTTTAATACTTTAAGAAATATTTTATCGTAAAATTTATATTTGCTTTTATGTAATCCTGATGAAGGTATTTTATTATTTTTTAAATTAGAAATAATTAAACTAACCTTATGTTCAGTATTTTTAAATGAATATCCTGTTGATGGCTTAACCCAGCCTCCAGCTGTACCAATTTTTGTTACAGATCTAGTATTGTAACTATCAAACGGAAAGGTGGTCATTGGTATTTGTCCAGCTTCGGTTTCGATTATATTGTAATTTTTAATCTTTAAATATTGACTTATATAATGTTTTATGTATTTATCATAAGTTTTTTCTTCTACTAAATTTTCAGTAAAATAGGTGAATTCTATTAAAGCTTTGTTTTTAGCAGTTGGTAGCACATACATAAATGTGGTTTGATTACCATCTTTTAAACGATAATCCATCATAGTTAAAGTGGTGTCGTCAAATACATTATTTTCAGTATTTATAACCCAACCTTTAAAATGTTGAATGATATTAGTATAGGACTTGTCGTTTAAACTGTAATCTTTAGTTAGTCTGCTGTCAAAAACATGATTGGCTGTGTAGCTATTGGTTTCGGTAGTGACTATTGGTGTTTTTGTTTCAGAAACATCTGTAACGGTTTCAATTAAAAAAGTAAAATTTTTGTTCTGCTGAATTTCAGCTTTAGCTAAATTATAAAAATCAATACCACGAATACTTTTATAAGTGTATGGATTTAAGTTTAAACGGATTTGTTTTTTACTGGTGTAAATGTTAGCTTCTGTCCATTTTTTATTAACGATTTTGTCCCATTTACCAGATTTTTCTTCCCAAAAACTCCAAGTTTTATCGTTTACATTTTTAGGAGAAGGATCTATTAAAGCAATAGATTTTTCTTTAAAAAAAGAATCTTGATTTAATGCTAATGCTAATTGTAAACCAGCTAATCCATTACCAACAATTATGTAATCATAATGGTTTTTGGGCATATAAAAATATTATTTTTTAAAGTATTTGAAAGGTACAAATAGCATTCCAAAACATTCTCCATCAGATTTACCTAAGTGTTTATGATGCATTTTATGTGCACGTCTCACACCCTTTGCATATCTATTATTTGCTTTACGAAATAATTTAAAACGTTGGTGTATAAAAATATCGTGCACTAAAAAATAGGCAGCTCCATATGCCATGATTCCTAATCCGATAGGTAAACAATACCAAACGCCTTCGTAACTCCAAAGGTAAAAGCATGTCATACTTACTATGGCATAAAATATAAAAAAGGCATCGTTACGCTCAAACCAACTGTCGTGATCTTTGTGGTGATGGTCTTTGTGTAAACTCCACAAAAAGCCATGCATGATATATTTGTGTGTAAACCATGCCATAAATTCCATTGCTGAGAATGTTCCTAAAAAGACTAATATCCAATAAAGGGTTTGCATTATTTTTATAATAAATTAAGTTGATATTTTACATAACTACGTGTTAGTAACTCGGCTTTTTTATAGTTAGGTACTCTAATACGTGTGTTTTTAATTTCTAAAGCTGGTGTCTTTTTTAGCTTTTTTAATAATTGGTTGTAATACCTGTAAGCCATGAAAACTCCAAACTTAGCTTCTATTGGTAATTGTTTAATACCTTTTAAGCCTTCTTCAAAATCGTGTTCGATGTCTCTTATAATAAAAAGTTTGTCGTCTTCAGTAAGATTTGTTAAATCTGTATTAGGGAAATAGGTGCGATCCAACAGTTCATGATCTGCTTTTAGGTCTCTTAAAAAGTTTACTTTTTGAAAGGCAGAACCCAATGACATAGCTGTACTTTTTAATGTTTCGTACTTTTTATTATCACCTTTAACAAATACTTTAAGGCACATTAAGCCAACAACATCTGCAGATCCATAGATATAGTCTTTGTATTCTTGATCGGTTGTATATTTAGTTTTAGATAGGTCTAATCGCATACTTTTCATAAACGAGTCTACCATGTGTTTATCTATATTACACTTGTGATATGTGTATTGAAAAGCATTTAAAATTGGGTTTAAGCTTATTTTATCACGCAAGGCAAATTCTAAATCGTCTTCAAAACGTTTAAATAACTCTTTTTTATTATAGTCATGAAAGGTGTCTACAATTTCATCTGCAAATCTTACAAAGCCATATATGTTATAAATATCTTGTCTAATGCTAGTAGATAGCATTTTTGTAGCCAATGAAAATGAAGTGCTGTAAGAGTTAGTTACCACTTTACTACAATTGTAAGATACAGTATCGAATAATGCTTTCATGTTACTTGTTATGGTATTTGTTTATTAATTGAGCTACTAATTTTCCAGATATTAAAGCTGGAGGGACACCTGGTCCTGGTACTGTTAATTGACCTGTAAAGTAAAGATTGTCCAGTTTTTTACTTTTTAGTTTTGGTCTTAAAAATGCAGTTTGGAGTAGTGTATTTGCCATCCCGTAAGCATTTCCTTTATATGAATTATAGTCTTTAATAAAATCGTTTACGCAAAATGACTCTTTAAAGATAATATTATTTTTGACATTTTGATTTGTTAATGTTTCAAACCTGTTTAAAATTATATCTAAATATTTAGCTCTTATTTCTAAGGTATCTTCTATTCCTGGAGCAATTGGGATTAAAAAAAATCCTGTTTCACATCCTTCAGGAGCCATAGTCAAGTCCGTTTTAGAAGGGAAGTTTGCATAAAATAATGGATTACTTGGCCATTTTGGATCATCATAAATGTCTTCTGCATGAGACTCAAAATTAGTATCAAAAAATAAATTATGATGCTGAATATTATCTAGTTTTTTATCAAAACCAATGTAAAAGAGTAGAGAAGAAGGAGCAAAGGTCTTTTTACTCCAGTATTTTTCAGAATATTGTTTGTGTTTCTCTTCTAAAAGTGTCTCTGTATGATGATAATCTGCACCACTTAAAACAACATCAAAGCTTAATTTGTTATTGTTAACTGTTATGGTAGAAACTGATTTATTTACAACGTCTATTTTACTTACATTACTATCCGTTTTAATGGTTACACCAAGACTTTTGGCTAAACTAGACATCGCTAATACGATTTGGTACATACCACCTTTAGGATGCCAAGTACCAAGACCAAAGTCAGCAAAATTCATGAAACTATAAAAAGAAGGTGTTTTGTTAGGTTTTGCTCCTAAAAATAAAACCGGAAACTCAAGTGTTGAGATTAGTTTAGGGTTTTTAAAGTTTTTTCTAACTTCACTACTTATAGTTTTAAAAAACTGATCTACACGCATTGCTGTCTCTGGAGTAATAAGTTCTAAAGGTGAAACTCCAGGTTTTAACACAACTTTATTAATAGCTATATCATAATTATCTCCAGCTTTCTTTATAAATTTTTTAAGTGGAATAGAGCTACCAGGTTCAATACGTTCAAATTCAGTACAGATTTTTTCAAGTGTATCTCCAATAGTAATGTTTTCATCTTTAAAAAAGATTTTATAAGCAGGAGATAATTTGTCTAATTGGTAATAGTCTGAAGTTTTTTTACCAAAATCAGCAAAGAACTTATCAAATATATCAGGCATCCAATACCAGCTAGGACCTATGTCAAAGGTAAATCCATCTTTTTTAAATTGTCTACAACGTCCACCTATGGTGCTATTTTTTTCAAAGATAGTTACTTTGTGACCTTGTTTAGCCAAATAGCAGGAAGCGGATAATGCTGAAAACCCAGAACCAATTATTGCAATGTTTTTACTCATTAAATATTAATTAAAAGTTAAAGGTTTTCGATAACCTCTTTTGTGGATTTATAAGCTTTGATTTGATTAAAATCATCATTATTTATTAAAGAAGACATTCTTCCAGAAATAACAAGTGTATTATCAGTTTTATGTAATATTTTTTTATAAAACTCTTCTAAATAATCATTTAAATTATCCTTTTCAGGCTTTACAGTAAAGCATGAAATAAATATAATTTTATCATATTGTGAATTTAAAAACTGTAAGCTGTCTATTGGTACACTTTGGCCTAAATAAATGGCGTGAGCACCTTTATTAATTATAGAATAATTAGTAAAAAGTAATCCTAATTCATGTACTTCATTATCTGGTAAAAATAAAACATAAGCTTCTGTTTGGTTTGATAAGCTTGTGGTGTTAATTGCTTTTTCAGTGTTTAGTATTATTTTTTGTTTAATAAGCTCAACTATAAAGTGTTCGTGAGCAGGAGTAATAGTATCTGTTTGCCACAATAATCCAATATCATCTAATAGTGGGACAAAAACTTGATTGAAAATAGTTTCAAACGAATGATTTGTAATTAAGTCACTATAAGTTTTGTAAAACAAACCTTGATCAAAATTAATCATAGCAAGTTTTAAAGCATTTATAGAATGGTTGTTTTTATCGTTTTTATCAGCTATTTCTTTGACTAATTTAGGTATGTCCTCTGTATCTAATTTTGCAATTTTAGATATTTTGTAACCGTTTTTATTTAGGTAGCTAATATTTAATATCTTTTGTAAGCTTGCTAAGCTGTAATATCTAATATTGGTATCTGTTCGGTTTGGTTGAAATAGATTATAGCGTTTTTCCCAAATCCTAATGGTATGGGCTTTAATCCCAGAAAGGTTTTCTAGGTCTTTAATGCTAAATTTAGATTTTATATTGTTCATTATTTTTCAAAAATAGTTAAACAAAATGAATTTTTAACTCTTAATTAAAAAGATTTTGAAATAATTAACAATAAAATAAATAAGTATGTTGCTGCTTATTTTAGAGTTAGTTGAGTTTAAAGCAAAAAAAAAGCTAAGCAAAATGCTTAACTTTTTTGTGACCAGTCTGGGGCTCGAACCCAGGACCCTCTCCTTAAAAGGGAGATGCTCTACCAACTGAGCTAACTGGTCTTAAACTATTATAAACTAGTTTAAGTGTTTATGTCATTTGTAAAGTTAATAATTAATTAACTTAGTAGTGACCAGTCTGGGGCTCGAACCCAGGACCCTCTCCTTAAAAGGGAGATGCTCTACCAACTGAGCTAACTGGTCATTTGTTTAAATGAGGGTGCAAATATATTACCTTTTATTAGAACAACAAGCGTAAATATGATTTTTTTTTCGTTTTTTTGTCACATAATTTTCTATCGATTTAATAATCAATTTATAAGCTCAAAAATGAATTTAATTTTAGTTGGATATATGGCTTCAGGAAAGTCTACAATTGGAGTAGAATTGGCAAAAATGATGAATTTTCAGTTTGTAGATCTTGATAGATTTATTGAAAAAAACGAAAATTTAACCGTTTCAGAAATTTTTAAAACAAAAGGAGAACTACATTTTAGAAAATTAGAACAGTCATATTTAAAAGATTTGACATCTAAGTGTGATAAAACTATTATTTCTTTAGGAGGAGGGACCCCTTGTTTTTATGATACAATGATTTGGTTAAACAAACTAGATAATGTGAAGACTATTTATTTAAAAGCAAGCTTAGATATTTTGACAGATAGGTTGTTTCAAGACAAAACTAGACCATTAATAGAGCATTTAAATGCAAAAGAGGAGTTAAAAGATTTTATCGCTAAACATATTTTTGAAAGATCGTTTTTTTACAATCAAGCAGATATAGTTGTTAATACTACTAGGTCTATTGAGGAAACTTTACAAAATATTATAATAAGTTTAAGTTAGATAGGCTTTCCAATCTTTTCCTTCAAGGTTAACATGGACATGTTCTTTTAAAGATGTAGAAAGCGATATCCCTTTGTAATCTGCTTTTACTGGAAATTTTTTATGATTTCGGTTTACCAAAACAGCGGTTTTAAATTGTTTTAAAGGGACTTCTAGAAAATGTTTTACGCTATATATCAAAGTTGTTCCAGAATTTAAAACATCATCTATTAAAACAACAGATTTATTTGTGTAATTCTCAGCCTTAATAGAAGTTTTTATAGGTAATCTTGGGTTTTTCTTATCTATGGATATTTTACAAAGTATAGGTTTAATATCAGAAATTTTAGAAAGTATAGTTTTTAGTTTTTTAGCTAATATGTATCCATTTACATCAATACCTGCTAAAATAATTTCAGTTTCAGTCGTATTAGCTTCATATATCTGGTATGCAATACGTCTTAGTTTATTATTGATTTCATTTGAGTTTAAAATCATATTTTGTCCTTCCATTATTACTGTTCGTTTTCTAAATTTAAGTTATCTAAATCTCTTCTATCTTTTTTTGTTGGTCGTCCAACGCCTTTTTTTCTGTAGTAATCTTTAGCTAATTTAAGCATTTCTTGTGCTTCAAAAGCAGATTTTGGTGTTTTATCAACCCGAAAAAGATCTACAAGTTTGGCTCCTACACGATTAGGAGGTATGTCCAAAACAATTAATTTATAATTTACTTGGTCTTTTCTAAGTTCTATTACATCTGTTGGATAAACGTCTCTACTTGGCTTAACAACAGCATCATTTATTTTAATATGACCTTTTTTACAGGCAGTAGTAGCAATGTTTCTTGTTTTATAATATCTGACACACCATAAATATTTGTCTATTCGCATATTATTTATCTAAAATTGACGTTAACGTTATTGTGCAAAATTATATTAAAATGTATCTTGCACTTCAAAAATAACAATAAATGAGATTAAGAAAATTTACTTTCGCACTTTTATCTATATTACCTCTTGCCTTTTCATGTAATTCAGATGATGATGATGATACAGTTACATTTGAAGAAAGAAACAGACAAGAAGTATACGATGAAGATATTTTAGAGATAGAAGAGTATCTAAGTACTCATACTTATAATTATGATGATTTTGATTTTGCTAATCCATATTCGTTAGCTAACGATACATTTGAAATTGTTATCGACACAATTAGTGCAGCTAATAACAACTTGGACGCTGACCCCTTAATTAACAGACCTGAATTGTTAAGTAAGCAAGTAGAGAGTGAAATAGATACAGATACTGTTGTCTATACTTTATACTATCTAAGTCTAAGAGAAGGTTTAGGAGAGTCGTTACACCCATTAGATGCTGTAGGTGTTAGTTATGAAGGAGCATTGCTTGATGGGGAGGTTTTTGATACTAGTAATAATCAGGCTTCAGTTTTTAACCTGTCTAGTGTATCTTCTTTTTTTGGTGTGATAACAGGCTTTAGAGACGTGTTACTTGAGTTTAAAACTCGTGATGGCTACAGTGAAAATGGTGATGGTACTACTACAAATCATAATTTTGGTATTGGTGCAGTTTTTATACCTTCAGGTATAGCTTACTTTTCATCTGGAACTAATACTATACCGACGTATACTCCAATAATGTTTAAATTTGGTTTGTTAACTAGAATTGAATTAGATCATGATTTTGACGGAGTACCATCTTATATTGAAGATTTAGATGGTGATGGTGATGGTGAAAATGATGATACAGATGGTGATGGAATTCCAAATGTGATTGATCAAGACGATGATGAAGATGGAGTTAACACTATTGATGAAGATATAGATGGAGATGGAGATCCAACTAATGATGATACAGATGGTGACGGAATACCAAACTATTTAGACTCTGATTCAACCGAATCT
>NZ_BCBW01000052.1:0-17216 GCF_001315805.1 Olleya sp. ITB9 | reverse complement strand
TTTTTTATTCTATTATAACATTATAGATAAGCTTAATATTAATTGCTCTGGTCTTGTATCTAATCTGTTAGGGTTTACTGTTGATATGTTATTGTTAATTAAAACCGCTTCATTATCATTAAAACCTCTTTCATATCTTAAATCTATTCCAATTTTATCTAAGCTAAAACCAATACCAAAATTTAATCCTACAGAAAAATCATTTTCAATAGTATTTATAGTGGCATTTTCAAAGTCACTATCTATTATATATTGTAAAGAAGGACCAGCAAAAACATTAATTGGCCCTAATACTTTAAAACCAACTAATAAAGGTGCATCTAGTTTTTTTAATTCAAATGCTCCAGCATCATAGTCACTTTTTGTTGCAGTGTAAATTAATTCTGGTCTAAAATATAGTTTTGCACCTATTTTACCAAATACACCTATATGATAGCCTATGTTTCTATCTGGAGTCTGATAATTATTATTTATTGACTCGAAGTAATCGCCATTTCCATTGTAGTTTAAGCCTCCTTTTATACCAAAACCACTTTCTGTTTGAGCTAAAATAAATGTTGAAAATAATAGCGTTGCAATTGATGTTAAAATCAATTTTTTACTCACAATTATTCTGTTTAGAGTAAAGTATTCGTGAAATTCTTTTAAAATTTTCATAATTGTTGTTTTTTGATGAACACATACTATAACGAAAATTATGCCAAATTGTTTTAATTTTTTTGTTTAACAGTGTATTATGTAAATAAAAAAAGCGTTTAAAACAAAAATGTTTAAACGCTTTAAATCTGTTGATTATAGTTTTGTTACTTTCGTTTTATAACTTTTTCACAAGCAGTAACAATTGCATCTGCATTTAAACCATATTTTTCCATCAATTGTGCTGGTGTACCTGATTCTCCAAAAGTATCATTTGTAGCAATAAACTCTTGAGGTGTTGGTTGGTGCTGAGATAAGACTCTAGCAATACTTTCTCCTAAACCACCTAATTTATTATGTTCTTCAGCAGTAACAATACATTTAGTCTTTTTAACAGATTCAATGATAGCATTAGCATCTAAAGGTTTAATAGTATGTATGTTGATTACTTCGGCAGATATGCCTTTTTCATTTAAAACCTTAACAGCTTCTAAAGCTTCCCATACTAAATGACCAGTTGCTACAATAGTAACATCGCTACCATCTTGTAAATGTAAAGCTTTACCAATTTCAAAAGTTTGATTGTCTGGTGTGAAATTAGCAACTTTTGGACGTCCAAAACGTAAGTATACAGGACCTTCATGTTTAGCAATAGCAATTGTAGCAGCTTTAGTTTGATTGTAATCACATGGGTTAATTACTGTCATACCTGGTAACATTTTCATTAAGCCAATGTCTTCTAGTATTTGGTGTGTAGCACCATCTTCACCTAAAGTTAAACCTGCGTGAGAAGCACAGATTTTTACGTTTTTATCAGAATAAGCAATACTTTGTCTTATTTGGTCATAAACACGACCTGTTGAGAAGTTAGCAAAAGTACCAGTAAAGGGTATTTTACCTCCAATTGTTAATCCTGCAGCAATACCCATCATGTTAGCTTCAGCAATTCCTATTTGAAAAAAGCGTTCTGGATTTTCTTCTATGAATTGGTTCATTTTTAATGATCCAATTAAATCTGCGCAAAGTGCAACAACATTAGGATTTGTTCTACCTAATTCTGTTAAGCCATCACCAAAACCTGATCTTGTATCTTTACTTCCTGTGTTTGTATATGTTTTCATTTTCTCTAAATTCTAGTGTATTAATAGTCTCCTAAAGTTTCAGGGTTTTGTTCTAATCCAATAGCAAGCTGCTCGTCATTTGGAGCTTTACCATGCCAAGCGTGAGTATGCATCATAAAGTCAATACCATTACCCATTATTGTTTTTAGTAATACACAAACTGGTTTACCTTTTCCTGTTAAGCTTTTAGCTTCAGCCATACCTTTTAATATAGCCTCAATATTGTTTCCGTCTTCAATTTCTACAACAGTCCAACCAAATGCTTCAAATTTAGCTTTAAAGCTTCCCATTGGTAAAACAGTATCTGTAGATCCATCAATTTGTTGACCATTAAGATCTATAGTAGCAATAATATTATCTACTTTTTTACCAGAAGCATACATTATAGCTTCCCAGTTTTGACCTTCTTGCATTTCACCATCACCATGTAAGCTATACACTAAATGATTATCACCATTTAATTTTTTTGCTTGTGCAGCACCTAAAGCAACACTTAGTCCTTGACCTAAAGATCCGGAAGCAATTCTTACACCAGGTAAATCTTCATGGGTTGTTGGATGACCTTGTAGTCTACTGTTAATTAGTCTAAAAGTATTTAACTCTTCCACTGGAAAATATCCAGATCTTGCTAATACACTATAATAGACAGGAGAGATGTGACCATTGGATAGGAAAAAAAGGTCTTCATTAATACCATCCATTTCAAATCCTTCTTTTCTGTCCATTATATCTTTGTATAATGCTACAAAAAATTCGGCACAACCTAATGAGCCTCCTGGATGACCAGAATTTACTTTGTGCACCATACGTATAATGTCTCTACGTACTTGTGTTGTTAAATCTTCTAATTGTTGTATGCTTGCCATGACTTATGGGTTAATTATTTTTGTCAAAATTAGTTTTTTAATATTCCCTTACAAAAGTAGAGGTATTACAGTTATTAACGAAATGTACTGATTTCTTAACAATTGAATCTATTTAAGTTAACTATTAACAATATTTTTAAATTTAGCAACTATTTAATATCCTTTGAGTTTTTCTTATTTATATTTGCTAGCTGAAGATTTAACAGATACAATGACTTTCGATTTAAAAGCAAAAGACACACAAAGTAATGCAAGAGCAGGAGTAATGACAACAGATCATGGCGAGATAGAAACGCCTATTTTTATGCCTGTTGGAACTGTTGGATCTGTAAAGGGTGTGCACCAAAGAGAACTTAAAAATGATATTAATCCTGATATTATATTAGGTAATACTTATCATTTATATTTAAAACCTCAGATTGATATTTTAGAAAAAGCTGGTGGGTTGCATAAATTTATGAACTGGGATCGTAATATACTTACTGATTCTGGTGGTTATCAAGTATACTCTTTATCAGGTAATAATAAAATTAAAGAAGAAGGTGTTAAGTTTAAATCTCATATTGACGGAAGTTATCACACTTTTACGCCAGAAAATGTTATGGAAATCCAACGTAGTATTGGAGCGGATATCATTATGGCTTTTGATGAGTGTACACCTTACCCATGCGACTATAATTATGCAAGACGATCAATGCATATGACACATCGTTGGTTGGAGCGTTGCTTAACACATCTAGATAAAACACCTTTGAAATATGATTATTCTCAGTCATTTTTTCCAATAGTACAGGGTAGTACTTACAAAGATTTACGTAAACAATCAGCTGAATATATAGCAGGTGTTGGAGCAGAAGGTAATGCAATTGGAGGTCTATCTGTAGGAGAACCTGCTGAAGAAATGTACGCTATGACAGAAGTCGTAACAGATATACTACCTTGGGATAAACCTCGTTATTTAATGGGAGTAGGTACACCAATAAATATTTTAGAAAATATTGCATTGGGTGTAGATATGTTTGATTGTGTAATGCCAACCCGAAATGCAAGAAATGGTATGCTTTTTACAGCTTATGGCTCTATAAATATTAAAAACTTGAAATGGAGAGATGATTTTTCTCCAATTGATGAAATGGGTATAACGTTTGTTGACACAGAATATAGTAAAGCTTATTTAAGACATTTATTTAATGTAAATGAATTATTGGCTAAACAAATTGCTACCATACACAATTTAGGTTTTTACCTTTGGCTAACAAGAGAAGCAAGAAAACATATTATTGCAGGAGATTTTAAGGTATGGAAAGATAAAATGGTTAAACAAATGAATAATCGTCTGTAGGTGAAAATTTTAGACTGGTATATATTAAAACGCTATTTAATGACTTTTGCGGTCATGTTATTGCTATTTATTCCAATTGGAATAACTGTGCATTTAGCTGAAAAGATTGGAAAAATTTTAGAGAATAATGTGCCTTTAGTAGAGGTCTTGCAGTATCTACTAGATTTTACAATTTATTTTGCCCATTTATTATTTCCATTGTTTTTATTTTTATCAGTAATTTGGTTTACTTCAAAATTGGCTAATAATACAGAAATTGTTGCTTTTTTAAGTTCAGGAGTTTCATTTACACGTTTTTTAAGACCTTATTTAATTGGTGCAACTATAGTGGCTATTCTTTCCATTGTATTGGGTCTATATTTAGCACCTAATGCAAGTAAAGGTTTTAATGATTTTAAATATAAATATTTATCTGGTCGTAAAGCATCAAACAGTACAAATGTATTAAAGCAGATTAATGATAATGATATCATTTATGTGACTAGTTTTAATGCTAAAACAAAAACTGGTATAAATTTTACTTTAGAGCATTTTGAAAACGACAAAATGACTTATAAAATCAGTGCATCTAATATTAGATATATTCAAGAGGATTCAGCTTTTGTATTAAGAAACTATCTAAAAAGAAAAGTTGGTCAAAATAATGATCTTCTTGAAATTGAAAGAAAAAAGGACACTGTATTCTCCTTTGATTTAGAAGATTTAACTCCAGAAGATTATATAGCCGAAACGCTCAAGTATAACGAATTAGTGAATTTTATAGAGCGTGAAGAAAAAAGAGGCTCTAAATTTATTGGACGTTATAAATTGGCAATGTATCAAAAATGGAGTTTGCCAGTTTCTGTATTTATTTTAACTATAATTGCTGTTTCAGTGTCTTCTATAAAACGTAGAGGTGGTATGGGTGTAAATTTAGCATTTGGTATCTGTATAGCAATGATTTTTGTGTTTTTCGATAAAATTTTCGGTACACTTGCTTCGCAATCAAATTTTTCACCTTTATTAGCGGTTTGGTTTCCAAATATAATTTTCGGAATTTTGGCTCTAATATTGTTGCGTAATGCAAAACGATAAATTTAAAAATTATTTACACTTACATCTTTTAGTATTTATTGCTGGATTTACAGCTATTATAGGTAAATTAATTACTATTAATGCAGTTAGTTTAGTTTGGTACAGGATGCTTATGGCTACTATTTTAATGTTTCTCTACATTAAAATAGCCAAAATAAATATAGACATTACTAAAAAAGCTTTAATCAAACTATCCATTGCAGGTATTATTATAGCTTTACATTGGATTACTTTTTTTGGTTCTATTCAAGTATCCAATGCTTCCATTGCACTAGCCATGTTTTCTACAGGTGCTTTTTTTGCTTCATTTATAGAGCCAATCATATATAAAAGAAAGATTATTAAATATGAAATTGTTTTTGGTCTAATTGTTATTGTAGGAATTTATTTGATAGTCAGAAGTGAATTTAAATACATTGATGGAATGATTTTAGGGGTTATTTCAGCTTTTCTTTCATCTTTATTTGCAGTATTAAACGGGAAATTTCTTGAAGAACATTCAGCTACTAAAATTTCATTCTATGAATTTATAAGTGGTGTATTTTTTATTTCAATTTATATATTAGTTTTTGGCGATGGTTTTAATGCTAATCATTTTAATATTTCTGTATCAGATGCCTCCTGGTTATTTATTTTAGCATCAGTTTGTACAGCCTATGCTTTTATTGCATCAGTCTATGTTATGAGGTACATAAGTCCATACACGGTTGTTCTTACTTATAATTTAGAACCTATTTACGGAATTGTGTTAGCTCTTATTTTATTTCCAGAATCCGAAACCATGTCGTCATCGTTTTATATTGGAGCTTTCATAATATTAGGAGTTGTTTTAAGTAATGGAATACTTAAAAATTGGAAAAAAATTAAGGCTAAAAAAAGCAATTAAACCCGTTGATTATCAAATTATAACGTTAAAAAGAAGTCATTTTAATTAAAATCTTAAAATTTAAAGCAAAAAATATGTAATTTTGCTAGCTAACAAATAAACAAAACTATCATTCCCTATGGAATATTTAGAATTTGAATTACCTATAAAAGAACTAGAAGATCAACTAGAAAAGTGTCAAATTATTGGAGAAGAGAGTGATGTAGATGTGACACAGACTTGTAAGCAAATTGAAAAAAAGCTTACAGCAACTAAAAAAGAAATATATAAAAATCTTACCCCTTGGCAACGTGTACAAATGTCACGTCATCCAAATAGACCTTATACATTAGATTATATTAATGCTATTTGTGGTAACTCTTTTTTAGAGCTTCATGGAGACAGAAGTTTTAAAGATGACAAAGCTATGATTGGTGGTCTTGGTAAAATTGGAGACCAAAGCTTTATGTTTATTGGTCAACAAAAAGGATATAATACAAAAACAAGACAGTATCGTAATTTTGGTATGGCTAATCCTGAAGGTTACCGTAAGGCTTTAAGATTAATGAAGTCTGCCGAAAAATTTGGTATACCTGTAGTTACACTTTTAGATACTCCTGGAGCATATCCTGGTTTAGAAGCTGAAGAGCGTGGACAAGGTGAAGCAATTGCTAGAAATATTTTAGAAATGACTCGTTTAAAAGTGCCAATTATTACTATTGTAATAGGTGAAGGTGCTTCTGGTGGAGCTTTAGGTATTGGAGTTGGTGATAAAATAATGATGTTAGAAAATACTTGGTATTCTGTTATATCACCAGAATCATGTTCTTCAATTTTATGGAGAAGTTGGGAGTATAAAGAGCAAGCTGCTGAAGCTTTAAAGTTAACAGCAAACGATATGAAAAAAATGAAAATTGTTGACGCTATCATAAAAGAACCATTAGGAGGTGCACATAAAGATAGACCTACAACTTTCAAAACTGTATCTAAAGCAATATTGACTGCTTTTGATGAGTTTAAAAACTTATCACCAGAAGAGTTAGTTAATAATCGCATTGAAAAATATTCAGAAATGGGAGTTTTTAAAGGCTAAGCCTTATAAAACCATTTGCTAACAAAATCTGAAGTTTCGGCTTCAGGTTTTTTTTTGTGCTTATCAACAAAAAAAATGAGTTATTAACATTATAATTGTTGATGACCTGTTAAGATTGAGTAACTTTGTATTCTAATATTTCTTTACAATTTCTTTACTTTCGCTAATTCCTAAATTAGACTTATTTAAAGCTATTTTAATCTAAAAAAATATTAAACAACCATTAAGTGTTTTCTTAAAATTTTTATCAATAAATGAAGCAACCTAATCAAATAAAAGGCTACCAAGTAGACAGGAGTACCATTATAAACCTTGAAAAAGGTAAGATTCCGCCTCAAGCTTTAGATTTAGAAGAAGTAGTACTTGGTGCTATGATGATTGATAAAAAAGGGGTAGATGAAGTTATCGATATTTTAAGTGCTGATGCTTTTTATAAAGAAGCACACAAACTTATTTTTGAAGCCATTTTTATGTTGTTTCAAGAAAGTCAACCTATTGACTTATTAACAGTTTCAACCCAATTAAAGACAAACGCAACATTAGATCAAGCTGGAGGAGATTTTTACTTAATATCATTAACCCAAAAAGTATCCTCTTCTGCTCACATCGAGTTTCATGCTCGTATTATTCTTCAAAAGTTTATTCAAAGAAGTTTAATTAAAATTTCTTCTGAAATTATTGAAGAAGCTTATGATGAAACTCAAGATGTTTTTGATTTACTTGATAAAGCAGAATCTAGATTGTATGAAGTTACACAAGGTAACATTAAAAAATCTAGTGAAACTGCTCAGGATCTTGTAATTCAGGCCAAGAAAAAGATTGAAGAGATTTCTAAAAAAGAGGGTATGAGTGGTGTACCTTCTGGATTTAATAAATTAGATAAGTTAACTTCAGGATGGCAAGACAGTGATTTAATTATTATTGCAGCACGTCCAGGTATGGGTAAAACAGCTTTTACCTTAACTATGGCTAGAAATGTAGCTGTAAATTCTAATATGCCAGTTGCTTTTTTCTCATTAGAGATG
The DNA here is from genome assembly GCF_001315805.1 of Olleya sp. ITB9. Taxonomy (NCBI): domain Bacteria; kingdom Pseudomonadati; phylum Bacteroidota; class Flavobacteriia; order Flavobacteriales; family Flavobacteriaceae; genus Olleya; species Olleya sp. ITB9. Next base: position 9,194 of record NZ_BCBW01000052.1, on the reverse strand, counting down.
GCATCTGTACAATTAATTACACGTTTAATATCCAGTGAAACTGGTTTGTCTTCAGAAAAGTTAAGGACAGGTAAACTAGAAAAACACGAATGGGAACAGTTAAACGTTAAGGTTAAAGCTCTAGAAAAAGCACCTTTATTTATTGATGATACACCATCTTTATCTATTTTCGATTTACGTGCAAAAGCTAGACGTCTGGCTTCTCAACATGGTATTAGAATGATTATGATTGATTACCTTCAACTTATGACAGCTGCTGGTAATGGTGGAAACAGAGAGCAAGAAATTTCTACAATTTCTCGTAACCTTAAAGCATTAGCAAAAGAATTAAGTGTTCCAGTAATTGCATTATCGCAATTATCTCGTGCTGTAGAAACACGTGGTGGAAGTAAAAGACCTTTATTATCCGATTTACGTGAATCTGGTGCGATTGAGCAGGATGCAGATATTGTAAGTTTCATTTACAGACCCGAATATTATAAAATTGACGAATGGGATGATGATGAACATTCTCCAACCGAAGGCCAAGGTGAATTTATTGTAGCAAAACACCGTAATGGTGGTTTAGAAAACATTAGACTTAAGTTTATAGGGCATTTAGGTAAGTTTGATAACCTGGATGATTTTGATACACCCTTTGGTCAAGAGTTTCATAGTAAAATGAATGAAGCAGCAAATGATAATACATTTGCACCAGATAATTTCCCATCTGCAAGTGATGCTTTCGGAGCACCAGAGCCTGATGATAATGATGTACCCTTTTAATACAAATTAACTACTACTTTGATGGATAAAATCAAAACAACTAATTATTTACTTTTAATAATTGTAATACCAATTATATTCTATTTACTAAAAGTATTATCTTTTATATTCGTACCATTAGTATTCTCAATGTTTATTGCATTGCTATTTTTACCTTTTATGCGTTTTTTACGTAAACGTAAATTACCAAAATCTGTAAGCGTCGTAATCGTTTTATTGGTAATAGCGTTGGGTGTTAAAGTAGGTGTTGAGCTTGTTAAGTTGTCAAGTAGAGAGATTTTAACTTCAGACTCTCAGTTTTTTGTAAAAGCAGAAGACAAAATAAACACATTAGTAGATAATATAGAAGGCTTTTTTGGTGTTCAAAAGGTAGAAGGTAGTAAATCTTTAACAAGGTTAGTTAATAAAGACGCATTGTTAGACAACTTGTCACCAACATTAAGTTTTGTAAGTAAATTTTTAACAGCCTTATTAATGACAACCTTTTTTGTTGTCCTTTGGTTAGCTGAGTCCATAAATGTGGAACAACTTATTAACCGAACAATATTAAGAAAAAAACATACTTCTATAAAAACATTTATGAAAATTGAAAAAGACTTGATTAAGTTTATTAAAGTTAAATTTTTAGTTAGTTTTTTAACAGGAGTCTTTACAGGTGTTGCTTGTTACTTTTTTGATGTAAGCTTCCCAATATTTTGGGGTTTATTTGCTTTTTTAATCAATTTTGTACAAATGGTAGGATCATTTATAACGGTTATATTGCTTTCAATTTTCGCATTTGTTGAGCTTGAAACTTCAAGTAAATTATTGTTTTTTGTACTATCTATTACAGCTACACAAGTATTGTATGGTAGTATTTTAGAGCCGATTTTTATGGGTAAATCCTTTTCAATTAATGTAATTGCTGTTTTGGTAATGCTTATGTTTTGGGGTTTTATTTGGGGTATTCCAGGTTTAATTATGGCTATTCCTATTACAGTGTTTTTAAAAATTATTTTAGAGCAATTTCCTAGAACAAAAATTATTTCGGATTTACTATCGGGTTCACCAAGTTAATTTAATATTAATCCCTTTTAATAAGTGACATTTTTAAGTATCTTTCATACTTATTAAATCACTTTTTAAATGAAAAAATTAGCAGTATTTATAATCCTGTTTCTATTTGTAAATCAATTATTTGCATCTTACATCCTAATTCCTATGGATGCAGAGACGCAAAAAAATCATTTAAAAGCTTACGGAATAACCTATTGGACGTTAAATAAAAATGTTAAAGTTAAATGGTTACTCAATTATAGAGGTGGTTCTTTTTTAGTTCCAGATAGTCCAGAAATACAACGCGAATGTCAAATTAGAGGTGTAAGCTTTGAAGTTATTTCAGACACTAAAACACAACAAATTCTTCAAGAAATTGCTAGCCCAAGTAAAAACATGGAAGCTGTAGTTTTAGAAAAAGCACCTAAAATAGCTGTCTATACACCAAAAGGTAAATTACCTTGGGATGACGCAGTAACAATGGTATTAAGCTATGCCGAAATCCCTTACGAAACAATCTATGATGAAGAAGTTTTAAAAGATGAACTTTTATTATACGATTGGTTACACTTACATCACGAAGATTTTACAGGACAATACGGTAAATTTTATGGTCGTTATCGACAGGCAGCATGGTACATTCAAGAAAAACAAGATGCTGAAGCTTTAGCAACAAAATTAGGTTACAGTAAAGTTTCTGAAGAAAAACGAGACGTATCATTAAAAATTAGAGACTATGTCGTTGGTGGCGGATTTATGTTTGCCATGTGTAGTGCGACCGAGAGTTTTGATATCGCACTTTCAGCTCAATTATTAGACATTTGCGAACCCATGTTTGATGGTGACGGAAGCGATAATAATTACCAATCAAAAATAGATTTTTCTCAAACCTTTGCTTTTAAAGATTACACTTTAGAGCGCAGTCCAGTAGTTTATGAGTTTTCTAGTATAGACATGACCATGAAACGCAAAATTCCAAAAGAAACTGATTATTTTTCACTTATGGATTTCTCTGCAAAATGGGATCCTATTCCAACCATGTTATGTCAAAACCATACTGCTTTGGTAAAAGGTTTTATGGGACAAACGACCTCTTTTACAAGAGAACAAATAAAATCAAATGTTTTGGTTATGGGTGAAAATAAAACCAATGGAGAAGCTAAATATATACATGGAATTAAAGGAAAAGGTTTCTTTACTTTTTACGGAGGACACGATCCAGAAGATTATACGCACCAAGTCGGAGATCCAAAAACCGAACTTGAATTACATCCAACATCACCAGGTTACAGGTTAATCTTAAACAATGTTTTATTTCCAGCAGCTAAAAAGAAAAAGCAGAAAACTTAATTTTTGGGTGTTACCACAAGGGTCAGGCTCTCAAGGCTCGCTCTCTGCGAGTAGCTCAAACAAACCTTTCCATCCTTAACGCAAAATACGCCAACGTTTAGTTTTAAATAAAAAGTAATAATACCTTAAACTTATAGTTAATGTCCACAAAAGACCAAATTCTTAAAAAAATAGAAATACTAATAACCAATCACTTTGAGTCACCAAAAAACGCATTCGATTTTTTTGATGAAAATGGTGATAAAAAATTATCAAAATCAGAAATTAAAAACCTTTTACAAGAAGCAGAAATTAGTGGCTTTATTAGAGGTATAGTCGCTTCAAAATTAATAGAAGGTTATGATGTAGATGGTGATCAATTAATAAGTTGGTCAGAATTTAAAACAGCAATTGACGAAATAGCACTTTAAAAATTATCCCTTGAAACAAGCAATAATAGAATTCTTTAAATTACAAATAGTAACTATAATCTTTTGGATATTATCATTCTGTCTATTCATTACCATTCGTTATTTCGAAGTAGGAACAGAAGGAGGGAAGGCATTTGTAAGTAATTATGACGAGGTTATACCAATAACAGAATGGTTGCATTTTAGTGTTTTAGTCGGAGCACTAGTTGGTTTTTTTTATGGAATAATTGAGTTTATATCTGATAAGTTATTGATTTATAAATTTTCAACAGGCTTATTAATATTAATTAAATCAATAGTATATTTAGTTTTATTATTACTTTCAACAAGTTTTATAGTAGGCTTGATAGAAGTTCAAATTGACAGAAACCTTCCAAGTGAACCAGGTTGGTGGATACAAAATAAAGTATTTTGGCTTGTTGTCTTGTATTTTAATATTTGTTCATTAATATTTTCATTTTTAAAAATTGCAAAAGAAAATTTTGGACATGGTGTTTTAATTAATCAATTAATTGGTAAATATAAAAAACCAAGAGAAGAACGTCGTATTTTCATGTTTCTAGATTTGCAAGCTTCTACAACCATAGCCGAACAATTAGGACATTATAAATACAGTCAATTAATTCAACAATGTTTTTACGATTTAAACACTGTAATAAACAAATTTGATGCTAATATTTATCAATATGTTGGTGATGAAGCTGTTCTTAGTTGGACATTTGATAAAGGGATAAAACAAAATAATTGTGTTGAATTGTTTTATAAATTTCAGAATAAGTTAGTGAAAAATCAAAAGATCTACTTAAAAAAGTTTGGATTATTGCCCAAATTTAAAGCAGGATTACATGGCGGAACACTAATAGTAACAGAAGTTGGAACTATTAAAAAAGAAATTGCTTATCATGGAGACGTCATTAATACATCTGCAAGAATACAAGGCGAATGTAATAAATACAATCAAAACCTTTTAGTTTCAGAGTATTTATTACGACAATTAAATTTAACAAACTATAAGATCGAATCTATAGGAAACATAGCATTAAGAGGAAAAGAGGAGGAGCTCAACCTATTTTCAATTAATACATAGGTTATGTTAAACTTTCAATTAGTTGTTTAATTATAATTTCTACACCATTATCGTTATTACTTTTTGTCAAATAGTTAGCAACCGCCTTTACATTTGGATGAGCATTTTCCATAGCATAGCTAAAATGTCCTAGTTTTAACATTTCTAAATCATTGTTGTAATCCCCAAAAACCATCGTTTGATCTGGTGTAATATTATATAGTTTTTGAATATGGTTAATAACATAACCCTTATTAGCTATATTTTCAGAAATGTCTACCCAATGGTTAGCAGAAACCTTTACCTTAAAATCAGCTTCAAGATGCTTAACTTTAGGATAAATAAATTTCTCACTACTTTTTTCGTGAAATAAAGCAATCTTATACACATCTTCTTTAATTTGACTAACATCATCAATAAACTGATAGTTTGTATAATATTCACTTAATAAATCTATCAATTTATCAGATTTACTTATAACGTATGCCTTGTTTTGTGTACAAAATACAGGATGAGCTTCAGGAATACTTTCAACTATATTAGCAATAGTTATTAAGTTTTTTGACTCTAGTGTATTAGATATAAATAAGTCATCTTGTTTTATAGCTAAACCACCATTTTCAGAAACAATTATAATATCGTCTTTTATGGCGCCAAGTTTTTCAACCATACTATAATATGGTCGTCCACTAGCAGCTACAAATAATATATTGTTTGCTTTCAAAATTTTAAATAGTTCAAAAAACTCTTTACTAACTTCGTGATTAGAATTTAATAAAGTACCATCTAGGTCTGAAACAATTAATTTAACTTGGTTTAATTTCATAAATTTTTATATAATACTGTAAAACTAAATTTATTGTTTGATTTATAGTAATTTTAATAGTTAAGTTATATTTAAAAGCATAAAAAAATCCGATTCAATTAAGAATCGGATTTTCTATGTTATAAGCGAAGTATTGTTATACAAATGGCAAAATGCCTTTTATTTTACTTTATTCACAATTGCTTCAAAAGCATCTGGGTTGTTCATTGCTAAATCAGCTAAAACCTTACGGTTTAATTCGATATTATTAGCTTTTACTTTTCCCATAAATTGTGAGTATGACATTCCATGTAATCTAGCTCCTGCGTTAATACGCGTGATCCATAATGCACGGAAAGTTCTCTTTTTATTTCTACGGTCTCTATACGAATATTGCATCGCTTTATCAACCGCATTTTTTGCTACTGTCCAAACGTTTTTACGACGTCCAAAGTAACCTTTTGCTTGTTTAAGCACCTTTTTTCTTCTGGCTCTTTTGGCAACAGAATTTACTGATCTAGGCATAATTTAAATTGTTTTTTTGTAGTAGGCGGTTAAAATAATTAACACTTTTTGTAAATCTTAGTTTGCCTAACTCCAGGGTTTATAAATAATTTGTAACCAATTAAGGTAATGTTACTTTAAACGCATCATTACTTTAATATTGTTCTCATCCGCTTTGTGTACTAATGCACTATGCGTTAGAGCAAGCTTACGTTTTTTAGACTTCTTTGTTAAGATGTGACTCTTAAACGCGTGCTTTCTTTTAATCTTACCAGTACCAGTTAGCTTGAAACGCTTCTTAGCACTAGATTTAGTTTTCATTTTAGGCATTTTGTTTCCTAGTTTTATTATTTCGCTTATAATATTTTAATACTGATCTTTTCAGTATCTATTTACTTTTTAGGAGCAATAAACATTGTCATACGTTTTCCTTCAAGTCTTGGCATTTGTTCTACTTTTCCAAATTCTTCCAAATCTTGAGCTAAACGTAATAATAATATTTGTCCTTGCTCTTTAAACACTATTGATCTTCCCTTAAAGAAAACAAAGGCTTTTAACTTTGCACCTTCTTTTAAGAATTTTTCGGCGTGTTTCTTTTTAAACTCGTAATCATGGTCGTCTGTTTGTGGACCAAATCGAATTTCTTTGATAACAACTTTTGTAGCCTTAGATTTTAATGCTTTTTCCCGCTTCTTTTGTTCGTAAAGAAACTTCTTGTAATCCATTATTTTACATACTGGAGGATCGGCTTTAGGCGAAATCTCTACCAAATCAAGTTCTTGCTCTCTGGCAAATTCTCTTGCTTGTTTTGCGGTATAAATTCCTACTTCAACATTATCTCCAACTAGACGCACTTTTTCTGCTCTAATCTTCCCATTAATGTTGTGTTGATCTTCCTTAATGATTCTTGCTGGACCTCTTGATCTTTTTCTACGTATTGCTATGACTTTTATATTTTAGTTAAACTTTATTTTAAAATTGTTTTTTCGTCTTATTTATTTCTGTTTTGACAATTTCTGCAAATTCATCTACACTAATCGTGCCTAAATCTTCTCCACCATGTTGTCTTACAGATATTTTGTTTTCTGCCTCTTCTTGCTCACCTATAATAATCATATAGGGTGTTTTGCTCATTTCTGCTTCTCTTATCTTCTTACCAATAGTTTCACTACGGTTGTCTACAAGTGCGCGAATTTCGTGATTTTCTAGCAAAGTTAAAACTTTTTCTCCGTATTTCTCGTATTTCTCGCTAAGAGTTAACACAGAAACTTGATTTGGCATTAACCAAAGCGGAAAATTACCACCTGTATGTTCAAGTAAAATGGCTATAAAACGTTCAAGACTTCCAAAAGGAGCACGATGTATCATTACTGGTCTGTGTGATTCATTATCACTTCCTTTATAAGTAAGGTCAAAACGTTCTGGTAAGTTATAATCCACCTGAATAGTTCCTAATTGCCATTGTCTACCCAAAGCATCTTTTACCATAAAATCTAACTTAGGACCATAAAAAGCAGCTTCACCAGTTTCTATAACATAATTTAAATTTTTGTCTTTAGCAGCATTTATTATGGCTTGTTCTGCTTTTTCCCAGTTCTCTACACTTCCTATATATTTCTCTGGCTTTTCTGGATCGCGTAAAGAGACTTGAGCAGTAAAGTTTTCAAAACCTAAAGATCCAAACACATATAATACTAAATCAATAACATTTTTAAACTCAGTATCTAGTTGGTCTGGTGTGCAAAATATGTGTGCATCATCCTGAGTAAAACCTCTAACTCTTGTTAAACCATGTAATTCTCCACTTTGTTCATATCTATATACAGTACCAAACTCTGCAAAACGTTTTGGTAAATCTTTATAAGACCATTGTGCACTATTATAAATTTCACAGTGATGCGGACAATTCATTGGTTTTAATAAAAACTCTTCGCCTTCTTTAGGTGTTGTAATAGGCTGGAAGCTATCTTCACCATATTTTGCATAGTGACCAGAAGTTTCGTATAGTTCCTTTTGTCCAATATGTGGTGTAACAACCATTTCATATCCTGCTTTTTTCTGCGCCTCTTTTAAAAAGTTTTCTAGACGCTCTCTTAAAGCAGCTCCTTTAGGTAACCATAAAGGTAAACCTTGACCAACTCTTTGAGAAAAAGTAAAAAGTTCAAGTTCTTTTCCTAGTTTTCTATGATCACGTTTTTTAGCTTCCTCTAATAACGCAAGATATTCTGTTAGTTCTTTTTGTTTAGGGAACGATGTACCATAAACCCTAGTTAATTGTGGCTTATTTTCATCACCTCTCCAGTAAGCTCCTGCAACAGATAAAATCTTAACAGCTTTAATAATTCCAGTATTTGGTATGTGTCCACCACGACATAAATCTGTAAACGTTGAGTGGTCACAAAACGTTATAGTACCATCCTCAAGGTTTTCAATTAATTCAGTTTTATACTCATTGTCCTTATATAATGATAAAGCATCAGCTTTAGTTACAGATCGCATAGCAAACTCATGTTTACCTCTAGCAATCTCTAACATTTTATTTTCAATAGTTTTAAAATCTTTATCACTTATAGATTCATCACCAAAATCAACATCGTAATAAAAACCATTATCAATAGCAGGACCAATAGTTAATTTACTTTTTGGGTATAACTCTTCAATAGCTTGAGCTAATACGTGAGCAGAACTATGCCAAAAAGCTTTTTTCCCTTCGTCGTTTTTCCAAGAATAAAGTACAAGAGATCCATCAGTGGTTAATTTGGTCGAGGTTTCAACCGTTAAACCATTAAAACTTGCCGAAATAATATTTCTAGCCAATCCCTCACTAATACTCTTAGCGACATCCATTGGAGTGCTACCTTGTTCAAAGGATTTTACACTACCATCGGGTAAAGTTATTTTTATCATCAATATCTAAATTAAGACACAAATATAATATGATATTAATAGACTAGCAATACTACATATAAGTATTACACAATAAATTTTAATATTTAAACCAATAATTGCGTTCCCCAAGGGTCGGGCTATCACTACTCGCTTTTTTTATTAAAGTAAACGGCAACATTAAAGGTCTTATATTTCATACTAAAAGTATAATCCTATATAATAAAGACCAGAATACAAAAAAAGAGCTCAAACAGACCGTTCTATCCCTAACGCGTTGACAATCAGAAAACATAATATTAAAGTAGCCAAACGCTGACATATCATCCAAGGATAATATTAAAAAAACACAATAAAATTCAAGGATATAACC
>NZ_BCBW01000051.1:0-24975 GCF_001315805.1 Olleya sp. ITB9 | reverse complement strand
CTTTAGAACGTTTTCCTAAAACTAATAACTTTTAAAAGGTTACGTCGTTTTCGGGGTGCAAATATACAACCCTTTTCCATTCTACCAACACTTTTTTTAATTTAATTTTAATATTGATTTTTAACACCTTGTAATCAGCTGTTTATATACTTGAATTTTATTGTGTTTTTTTAATATTATCCTTGAATGATATGTCAGTGTTTGGTTACTTTAAAATCGTGTTTTCTGATTGTCAACGCGTTAGGGATAGAACGGTCTGTTTGAGCTCTTTTTTTGTATTCTGGTCTTTATTATATAAAATTATACTTTTAATATGGAAATAGACCTTTAATGTTGCCATCTACTTTAATAAAAAAAGCGAGTAGTGATAGCCCGACCCTTGGGGAACGCCGTAATTAAACTATAAAAAGAAGTTCCAAACTAATCCAAACCTAATCTTGAAGTCTCGAAATGGTTGGTTTGGTGCCGAATAATAATTGGGATCGGTGAAAAGCGCATTGAAATGTTCGGCTTTTAGAAAAATTCTTGTTTGACGGATTTTTGCGTTTACAAAGAAGTCTAACCTAGAGAATCCTCCTAACTCTTGATCATTTTGGGTGTAAAACTCGGACAACAATGGATCGTAGCCGTCCATGTTATATGATGAGAAGTAATTAAAGATTAATCCTGTTTGTAAATACATGGCTTTTTTGAATACATGATTTGAGTAATAAAGCGTATTTCTAGTTACTATTTGTGGTACATTTAATGTATTTGAATCGTCTTGTACATTTTGATATAGTATGGTATTGTCTAATGCAAAGTTTTTGTATTTAACTTCTTTTTCTAATTTAGCTTTTAGGTAGGTTATCTGATCTGTGTTTTGGAAGGGGTTGACTGATCCATTTTCGTCTTTTGCAAAATAAACATAATCTTGTATTGTACTTAGGTCTAATGTTAGACTGACATATTTATTAGATTTTACATTAAATACAAGTTGTTGCGTTTTTACATTACTAAATTGATTGGTCCAATTATAGTTTTTGTAATCACTTTGATATAATAATGTATTAAAATTTGGCGCAACCGAATTTACATTAATAGATGCATTGGCTAGGATGTCTTTATTTAATTGATAGGATGCTGAACCTTTTATATAATTACCATCAAAATCTCCTGATATGTTTAATCCTACATCCCCTATTATATTAAATCCTTTATAGTGCTTGTTATATTTTGCACCTACGGATAACACATCTCCTTTTAAACGATTGGGTATTGTTGCTTGATTTAATACTACTACTTGATTATAACCATAATTATAATTATTGTGAGTTGCATTAAATTGTAGTTTACCTAATATGGCATTACTATAATTTAATTGTAGCTGATTTGAAAACTGCTCCAACTCGGTTCTATCAGACAAGCTTGAAGATTTAAAAGCTTCGCCAAAATAATCTTCGTCTACACTAGTTTGATCAAATGTGTATATTTTATCTTCTAGAGTCATGACGTGTGCTAATTGAAGACGGTTTGAACTTACAGAGTCTTTAGGTCTTATTATATCATAACTCTGGTTTAGATAAAAACGCTTACCTAATAATTTGTTTTCTGCATTTTCAAAATTCACTTCTAAAACACCTCTGTCTGTAAAGTCAGGATCACCAGACTCGAAAAACTCAAGGTTATCGTCTTTTAAACCTCCATTTTCTTCATTAAAAATATCCTGTGACGTAAAATGTGTGTTTAACACGTAACGCTTATTTCTAGTTTTATAACTTGCTGTTAATCTTAAATTACCTGTACTAGTTAATGAGTTTTGATAAAACCCAAGAGACCTCATACCTTTATAGCCTATAGATAGGTTAAATTGCCTTGAGGTATTTGTTGTAAAAAACGCATCTAATTGTTGACCTTGTGTGAAGGCTGTTTTATAATACAACTCAGTTAATGGTGTTGGTACATGATAGTAATTAACATCATTTACCTCTAAATAATTAAAGTGTTTTGCTTTAGCACCATATCCAGGAAGCAAATTAGTGTTGTCAAAATTATAGGTTAATCTATTATAAGTTTGTCCAACATTAGCAAAAGGCATTAAACCAAAATTATCACGTCTTAGGTAATTATATTTATATTCTTTTTTTATACTTAATGTAGTATCTAAATAAGTTGTGTCTCTTGCGGCAGATATTATTAGATAATCTGTAATGACAGCTTTTTTGTCTTTTCTTGATTTGATATTAGCAGACTTTGTACTATCTGTAGCGACTGAACCATCCTTTTGATTAGTAGTATTAGGTTTATTAAGTTGTTTTAATGTTGGCTTTTGTGCATATGTTATACTTGTAAAAGCAAATAAAAGAAAGAAGAAAATTATTTTTTTCATTAAATGGTGACTATTTTAGACCTTTAATTTTAAAGCTGAATCATTTATGTTTGCCAAAAATAGCAAATATCTTTATGGTTTTATGCTTTTAGTTAAGAAAGGCACAAAATTGAAATACTATAACGCAAAACATTCCTTTTTATTTAATGTTGAAATTAAAACATTCCGAGTATAATTTAGAATGCGGAACTGATGAAGCTGGTCGTGGTTGTCTTGCTGGTCCTGTTACTGCAGCTGCTGTTATTTTAAAACCTAATTTTAAAAATACAGTACTAAACGATTCTAAGCAAATTAGCGAAAAAAAACGAGACTTATTAAGACCTATTATCGAGAAAGAAGCTTTATCCTTTGGCTTTTGCCACATACATGAAACTGAAATAGATAGTATTAACATATTAAACGCCTCTATTTTAGCAATGCATAAATCTATAGATGCTATGGATACGACACCTGAATTTATTATTGTTGATGGTAATAAATTTAAACCCTATAATAATATTGATTTTGAAACTATTATTAAAGGTGATGGTAAGTATCTTAGCATTGCTGCTGCTTCGGTTTTAGCAAAAACTTACAGAGACGAATACATGAATAAAATTCATAAAGAGTTTCCGATGTATAACTGGAAACAAAACAAAGGGTATCCAACTAAACAACACCGAGAAGCCATTAAAAAATATGGCATTACAAAATACCACCGAAAAACTTTTAGACTATTACCAGAACAATTGACATTAAAACTGTAACTTATTATATTTGCCTAAATCTTGCACTATCTATGAAACATCTGTGTTACAGTTTATTTATCATTTTATTATTTTCTTGCAACTCTAAAACTTCAAAAAATACTGTTGAAGATTTTATTTATAGTAAAGCAGATGTTGTATTAACCATAAATAATACAGATAATTTTAAAAGTAATACTGCTAACAACCATTTTATTGAACAATTATCCAAAACAAAACCCTACACTGACATAACTAATACGTTGGAAGTCTTAAATAGATTTAATTTTAACCAACGACTTTATATTAGTTTATTTAAAAACAAAGAAGATAGTTTAGATTACAGTTTTACTACTAAGGTTAACGACTCAACATTTAGTCTAGATAGTCTTGAGCTAACCAATACTGCAGTTAAATTAAAAAACATTAATGCTCAAAAAATTACGACTAAACAACACACTCTATATGTAGCATTACAAAACAATATACTTGTTGGGTCTAATAATAAACAACATTTAGAGTACCTATTTAACCACAAAGAAAAAACCGAAGGCTTAAAAAAAATAATAGCTACACAGGATAAAAACGCATCATTTTCGGTTTATACAAATAACAACGTTTTACAAAGTCCATTTTTCAATCCTGATTTACCATTTAAATCATTTAGTAAATATTTGACTTTTGATACAGAAGTCAATCAAAACAAATTAGTTTTAAATGGATTTACAAAATCCAATGACAGCTCTAGCTTGATTAATGTGTTTAAAAACACATTACCACAAGACAACCAATTAGCACAAATTACACCCTCTAATAGTAATGGTTTTTTGAGTATAACTTTTGATCAGTTTACAACTTTTAAGTCTAATTTAAATACTATCTATCCAAGTGATTCCGTAGCAATAGACCAACCTTTATTTAATAATATTATTGAATTTGGTGAAATCTACACTAACTCGTCAAATGCTGTAGTCTTAAATAGTCTTGATATAATTGAAACCAACGAAGCTTTGTTAAGTCAGAAGGATCTTATCGAAACTTTTAGAGGTGTCTCTATATTTAAATTTACCAAGCCTAAATTGTTTAATCAGCTATTAAAGCCATTTGTTACTTTAGACAATGCTAGCAACTATTGTATTATAGACCAGTTTTTAATTTTTGCTTCCAATACAGAAACCTTAGAAAATATTATTGTTAATTACCAAAACCAAACAACCTTAAATGATCGTGATTATTACACTGAGATCAAAAAAGGGTTAAGCAGCCAAGCTTCGGTATTACAAGTTATCAATCCGTTTGGACTAGAACAATTGGTGCAAAACAATAGTCAATCAAAGCAAAAATTCGACTTTAAAAACTACAAATCTTCAGCATTACAATTTATATATGATACAGATTTTGCTCATTTTAATGCTATTATAAATCAAAGTAAAACTTCTATTTCAAACAATTCAATCACCGAAATGTTTAATATTAAATTAGACCATGATGTTTTAAACCAACCTCAATTTGTAAAAAATTACCGTAGTAAACAGATGGATATTATGGTTCAAGATGTTAGTAACACACTTTATCTAATATCTAATGATGGTAAAATTATCTGGAAAAAGCAATTACATGGACCTATTTTAGGGCAAATAGACCAATTAGACATCTATAAAAATGGACGTTTACAATATGTATTTGCAACTCAAAACCGTGTGTATGTAATTGATAGAGATGGTAATGACGTCAGTCCTTTTCCTAAAAAATTTGATGATAATATTACTCAGCCTTTAGCTGTGTTTGATTACGATAACAAGAAAAAATATCGCCTTTTTGTTATACAAGATAACAACGTATTATTGTATGATGCTAAAGCCAAACCTGTACCTGGTTTTAAATTTAATAAAACAGAAAAAACTATAAACACATCTCCAAAACATATTAGAATTGGACGTAAGGATTATTTAGTTTTTAAAACCAATGATAAGCTACACATACTAAACAGACGTGGTAAAACAAGAGTTAAAGTTAAGATTGATTTAAATTGGTCAGACCAACCTGTGTTTGAGTATAACTCTAATTTTATTACATCAACAACAGATGGAAAAATAGCTACAATTACTGAAAAAGGTAATGTATCTGTTGGTAGTTTAAACATCACAGACAAACATACTTTAGCATCTACTACTAAAACTTTAATTAGCCAATACAATAACAAGCTTAATATTAAACACCATAATCTAGAGCTTGATTTTGGTAACTATACGCCTGCTAAATTATTTTATGTTAACAACAAAATATATGTATCGACTACAGATACGCAAACGCAAAAAGTACTACTTTTTGATAGTAATGGTGTGTTACAAGATCATTTTCCTGTATATGGTACCTCTGCAATAGATCTTGATAATATTGACACAGATAATAATCTGGAGTTTGTAACTAAAGGCGAAAGTAATTCTGTTTTAGTTTATAAAATAAATTAGTTTAAAAGTTAACCTTCTTAATTTTTAAACATTAATAATAAAAATGCAGTAAATCAACCAACTGTAATTTATTAATAATTAGTTGTGTAGGTTATGCATTATCTATAATTTTAAACTAAATACATATAAATTAATTACTTATGACACTAAAACAAACTTTTTTAATCGCTATATGTTTGCTTTTTATTACAAGCTCATGCGAAGAAAACGATGATAATACAGAACCAACCAATAGTATTACACTTACAGAAACCAATTATTTTTATGAAAACGACGCTTACGTATATGCTTTAAATATTGAAAGAGATCAATTAATTGAATCTATAGAAAATGGCACTTCTAATGATCCAGATGCAGACCAAACTAGAATTGAAACCATAAATTTAATTATTGAAACTACTACAACCAGTATTGGTTTTGGTTTACCTCCATTACCAATCCCTCCAGCTCCTTGTCTTTGTTGGGATATATGGAACGAACAAAAATTTATAATTGCTGATAATACTGTTTTTGCTATTGAAGCAACTATAATTTCTGAAAATGAAGAACTAATTTACAGTGCTAACACTTTAGGAGAAAGTCTTAATATTAATGGTTTTGATATTCCTGCTAAAGCCTATTCTTTTTCAGTAGAGCAAAACGCATATTCTGGTCCAGCTACTTTAAGTATTACTAAAATAAACACGGAAGGAGACCAACCCATTACATATTCTGTACCTATATTTATTGAATAATTATAACTTTAAAATAAAAACTTTAAATTTAAGCCTAACTATATGATAGTTAGGCTTAATGTTTTAATGAAATGATAGTATTCAAAAAAAAAATAACTTTTTTAAATTTAATTATTTGCCAATTTATATTTAGTTCGGCTTATAGTCAAATTCAAACTAATACAGCTGAGTCTTACTTTAATAGTCTATACAAATTCATGTATACTAATCAAGATTCAACCCAACTATATAAACAAAAACTATTAGATCTTTCTGTTAATCAAAATAATGTAGAACAACTTATATACACCTACATAGTTAGTAATAAATCGACATTGATTTTTAATAACATGGACGAACTAGAAAATAATCTTAAAAAATTAGATAGTTTATTTCCTGTAGCAGAAAAAGAGATTGAAGTTTTTAATGACTTTCATGAAGTTAAAAACTCATATTTTCATGATAAAGCTGTATTCAATATAAAAACTTACAATTATAAAAAAGCAAAAATAAATCTTGATAAAATTTTTAAGTATGCTAAAAAAACTCCTGATTCTTTATTAACAGATTCGCATAGAGGTCTCATAGATGTGTCTTACAAAGTAATGGCTAAAATGTATAGTAACAATAAAGAATATGAATTAGCAATACAGTATTTAGATAAAAGTATCCGATTTATTAATTCAAAAAACACAGACCACAAAGAGTACTTGATTAATGGTGTTAATAGGCAAAAAGGCGATATTTATAAAAAATTAAAAGACTATAAGAAAGCGACTTATTTTACAACTAAAGCCTTAAACTATACGCTTAAGCATAATAAATCTAATACCAATCAACTAATTAATGAAGTTTATAATACCGTTGACAACTACCTAGCACTAAAACAATACGATAGTGCTTCGTATTATTTAGAGCAAATCAAACCACTAGCAGACACCAATATACCTTATGGCTTTTTATATTATAAATCTAGAGCAAAACTTAATGAAGCTTTAAATAATACCGAGTCTATTCAGGAAGATTATGATAAAGCATTAGAACTATTAAACAGAAAATGGAACGGTTTAAAACAAGTTGAAATTGCTGAAACACTACAATCATACTCTAATTTTTTGATAAGCAATAACCAATACAATCAAGCTTTAAAACAAAATGCTGCTGCAATAACTCATGTTTCGGGTAAAGACGTTGTAAATTCTTCAATAAATCAAATTACCTTATTTAAATTATTACAACAAAAAGCATTAATAGCAATGCGTCAAAATCAATCTGATTCAGTAATTAAAAACACATATCAAGCGACACGATTATTAGATACATTAAAGCCTCATTTTAAAAATAAAACAGACAAACTATTACTAATAGAAAATGCCTATTCTGTTTTTGAAAACGGTCTACAAGCCACTTACAACAATTATAAATCCAATAAAAAAAATGCTGTAAATGATGCCTTTTTCTTTTTAGAGAAAAGCAAAAGCACACTTCTACTTGAAGCATTATTGAGTGTTAAAGCAGAAAAATTTGGCGCTATCCCAAATGAGATAATAATTAAAGAAGACATTTATAAAAACACCATTACTAACTTAGAGAAACAATTAAACCAAAAACAAAACGACGTCTTTAAAGACCAATTATTTGATGTTAAATCAAATTATCGCACATTTTTAGACACTTTAGAAAACAACTACAAAGACTATTATAACTTAAAATACAATGCTGAAGTTACTACTATTAAAACGGTTCAAAAAGAATTAAAACCTAGTACAGCTATGTTATCATTTTTTTACGGAAATGATGCTATTTATGGAGTAATCCTAGATCAAGACAATACTTACTTTGAAAAAATAGAATTAAACCAAGCCTTAGAACAACAATTGAGACTTTTTCAAAAACAAATTAGCAACCCTAAAACCGACATTTTATCACTAAAAAACAATGCTGCTAAACTTTACACTATTTTACTTGCTCCTTTTTTAGATAAAGTTAACCAACCTAATCTTATAATACTAACAGATGGATTACTAAACTATATTCCGTTTGAAAGCTTAGTAAAAGACAACCATTACTTAGTTGAAAATTATGCTGTAAGCTACATAAACTCGGCAACACTTTTAAAAGAATTAGAAAATAAAAAGAGTAGAAAAAACAACTTGTTAGCTTTTGCACCAGAGTTTGAAGGTGATATTTATAATAGTGTTAGAAGTAAAAGTTTACAACCTTTACCACATAGTAAAGTCGAAATACAAAACATAAACCAGTATTACAAAGGAAACCTTTTAATAAATAAAGACGCTAGTCTAGAAAATTTTAAAACCAATGCTTCAGATTATGGTATTATACATTTAGCGACACATGCTATTTTTAATGATACAAATCCAGAATATTCTTATTTAGCTTTTGGAAACGAAGCGTCTGATTTACTCTATACAGCAGACTTATACAACCTAAACCTTAATGCCAATCTAGTTACACTTTCTGCTTGTGAAAGCGGAATAGGAAACCTTAAACGTGGCGAAGGGTTATTAAGTTTAGCCAGAGGGTTTTACTTTAGTGGTGCACAAAGTATATCTAGCACACTATGGAAAATTAACGATGCTTCTTCTGCAACATTAATGTCAGATTTTTATAAAAACCTCTCTAAAGGACAATCTAAAGACTTAGCCTTACAACAAGCTAAGCTTAATTTTATAAAACAAAATAAAGACAATGCATTATCACATCCATATTATTGGTCTGCATTTATAATATCCGGAAATACTGAGCCTTTAACCTCAACACACTATTGGTTATGGGTTTTAGCAGGAATATTGCTATTAGCCACATTAGGTATACTATTAAAAAAGTATAAAAATTAATCTAGACTATCAAGTAACGTTTTAGCTTCCTTCTTTTTATAATTATAATTTGCAATTAAAGTTTCTAAATATTTAGTAGCTTCGGTTTTATTTTGCTGTTTCAAATTAATTAATGCTAAATACCAATTAGCTTCCGCTTTAAATTGACTCTCGTTGATAGTTGTTTCATGCAGAAACAAATCTTTAGCTTTTTCTAATTCATCCAAACCTAAATACGATTGTGCTTTATAAAAATTAAAATAAGGTTGCTGGTGTTGTACTTCATTAAATTTTTGAATTGCTAAAGTATAGTCTTCGGTTTCATAAGCGACAAAAGCATCTCGTTCAAGACTGCTTGTATCTTCTCCTCTTGTGATAGTATAAACTGTATTTGGATAATTTTTATAATTGGTAGTATATAAATCATTATAATTTACTCCAAAAAAAGCATCGTAACCAAACCAACCAGCTGCTATAAAAAAGACAATAGATGCTGCAATACGCCAATTAAACCAGGATTTGTTACTATGTTGTACAGCACTTCTGTTATTTTCAAAACCTTGTAATTTAGATTTTAAAATCTCACTTTGTTCTGCTTTTATGACTTGCTTAATATTATTTTCAAAATCAAATTGAGCTTTAAATTCAGAGTCCGTTTTTAATAAATTACTAAACATCTGTTCTTGCTCTGGAGTCAAAGTATTAGAAAAATATAGATATAAAAGTTGTTCTTTATCCATGTTATTTGGGATTGCTATTAATACGTTCTTTTAGGGTTTTAAGACATCTAGACTTAGCACTTTTTATAACATTTTCGCTATTGTAGTTACTATGGTTTAAAATGTCTTTAATGGTAAATCCTCTGTAATAAAATAAGTTTAGCAATTCTTGACATTGCTTACCTAAATCTTTAAAATGCTGTTTTAGTAGCTTTTGTTCTTGGGTTAAATCTTCATTTTCAACATCTAAAGTACTTACTAAATCATCAGAATCCTTAACCAAGGATAAATCAAAATTAGAACTTACTTTTTTGTTGTTTTTTTTCATCTTATCAAAGATTAAGTATTTACCAATACTAAATAAATAGGTAGAAATACTGCTTGTAAAACTTTCAATTTTACCGCTCATTACATTGTTATAAAACACGATATAAGCATCTTGGTAGATATCTATAATGTCATCGGTTTCCAAATTATAACGTCTAGCAAAATTTATAAACTTATCTCTATTGTCTTCATACACCTGTTGAAGCGCTTGATCTGAGCCTTGCTTTAAACTTTGAAGCGATATTTCTTCTTGGTTATTTGCCATTTAATAATTGGTTTGGAGAAAAGGTTAACATGTAAAAGTAAAATTAACTTTTTTTTAAAATAAAAAGCATCTAATGTTAACCTTTTTAAAATCAAAATATTAATAAGCGTATTTATAAAACTTAAAAAAATGAAAACGCTTCAATTATCAATTATTGCACTATTAACATTTACTATTAATAGTCAAGCACAAAACAATCAAACTAAAACCAAAGATTCGACTACTATTAATTCTAATAACTTCTTGGATAAAGGTACCGAAACATTGACCAGCATTTTTGGCGAAAACCTTGATGGTAACTCTACTGGAAAAACTTTAGGATATATAGAGTTATTAGAAAAATCTGACTTACCAGAAAAACAAAAAATAGAGCTTAAAAATCAATATTACTTATTAGCTAAAGATTTAACTCAAAAACAAAAAGACTCATTAGGTCAAGCTATTGGAAAACAAATAAAGGAAGCTAAAAAAGACGAATAATTAATCCATTAAAAATAAAACAATGAAACTTTTAAAACCATTACTAATAATATTAATATGCTGTTTTACAACACAAAGCAATGCACAAATCTGGAAAAAACTAGCTAAAAAAGCTGAGAAAGCTGCAGAAAAAACTTTAGAAAAGAAAGTTGAACAAAAAACAGAACGTGAAACTGAAAAAGCTTTCGATTCTACATTTAATAATAGTAGTGATTCTAAAACTGCTAATAACAAAAATAATTCACCTTTTGGAACTAGCAAATCTGCCCAAACGCCTTCAAGCACATACACCTTTTCTCATAAATATGTTATGCAAATAGAGGATGGAAAACGCACAACAAACTTAGTCTACTATTTAACTAATGCTGGAAATTATTTCGGGACTAGTATTCCTGATAAAAAAGGTAAAAACAACATGATAAGTGTTATGGATATTGACAAAAAATCCATGTACATGTTTATGGATAATAAAGATGACAAAACACTTATGTCAATGCGTTTGAATTTTGAAGACACTAACAACGACGCTATTGAGCAATCCGATATTAGTATAATTGCTACCGGAAACACAAAAACCATATTAGGTTATAACTGTGAAGCTTTTAAAGTAAAAGGACAAGACGTGCAAGGTACGGTTTGGGTTACTCAAAACGCAGGAATAACCTTTGTAAAATCCATGTATAATATAAAAGGAAAAAAAAGCAATAATCAATCTTGGATGAAAATGATAGATGGACTAACTCTAGAAATGGATATGGTGGACACCTCTAAACGCAAACCTAAATCCATTAAAATGACCTGTATTGCTCTAGATAAAACCACTAAAACTATAACGTCATCTGACTATAAAAAACTAATGTAAACTATTAATTATAAACCAATAACAAAATGAACATTTTTAAAACACTAAGTATTTTACCATTAATTATTTTAAGCTTAAACTGTCAAGCTCAAGACAGTTTTCAAGCTAAAGAAAAAGGCACATTTTTAACTAACGGAAGCATATTAGTTTACAATACTACCCGAAAAATTAACGATAACAAAGCCACAGCTTTTACAACTAATATTACACCAAAAGCAGGTTATTTTATAGCAGACAACCTTGCTATAGGTTTAGAGCTTTCCATTACTACTAATAAAGAAAAACAAGAAGACGAATTTTTGGGAGATATCGAAACCACTACCAATGGGTTTGCAGTACTTCCTTTTGCTAGATATTATTTAGATAATGGTCTTTTTGCAGAAGCTGTTGTTGGCTTTGGATCTCAAAAAACATCTACTGAAAGTGATTTTAGCGAATTAGGAACTTTAGAAACCAAAGCGTCTTCCTTTGGATTTAGAGTTGGTGTTGGTTATTCTTTTTTCTTAGGAGATCATGTCGCTATAGAACCTTCTATAAATTATTCATGGGAAGATATAAATCCAGAAGATGCACCTTCAGAATACAAAGAAAGCTTATCATCCATATTTTTGGGTATTGGTTTGTCAGCCTATTTTTAATCAATAAATATCCCTAGACTGATTGATAGATTTTTCATTATTTAAGTTAGTTTTAAAAAGCCGAAACAAATGTTTCGGCTTTTTTTATTTTACATGTTAACCTTTACATTGTCAAACCATTAATAAGTGTTATTAATCTTAAAATACATTTAATTATGGCAACAAAACAATTTACAGTTAACACTTACAAAATGGCATTAGGTTACCAAAGTTCTGCAACATGGAATGGTAAAAAAATTAAAATCCAAGGTTACATCACTTGTTATGGTAAAGATCACAGATTTATTATATACTTCTTACATGACTCAAGTCCTGTACCTGATCCAACCTATATTCCTGCTAACAAGGTAGGAGCCATTTTTTTACCATTTAAAGACATGCCAATGTATGTAGATATGGTTAGAAACGAAAAACCTGTTTATGCTTACTTAAATTCTACTAATCCAGAATGGAATAGCATAAAAACCTCTAACGAGCCTGTTGGCGAGGAAGAAAGCTAGAATTAGTCGCTTTAGTTTTTAAAAACCGAAAATTTTTTTTCGGTTTTTTTTTATCACTTATGTTAACCTTTCTGTTTTAGATCTATTAATAGGAAAACAAAAACTATTAATCATTTAAAAAAAACACAATGAAACATTTATTATTGAAATCAAAATTTATCCTTGTAGCAATTATAATTGCTTTTAACTTTTCATGTTCAACAGAAGATGGTGCTGAAGGTCCTGCAGGTGCAGACGGAATTGATGGAGTTGACGGAGTTGATGGTACAGATGGTGTGGACGGAAATGCTAATGTACAAACAATTACTATTGATGCTTCCACTTTTTCAGGTAATTACACCTCTATATCAGTACCAGAAATAACACAAGAAGTCCTAGACAATGATGTTATACTTACCTATTTAACAGATAGTCCTAATTATTGGGTTACAATACCATGTCCTTATGATAGTGTTGCATTTAACTTTTCTGTACACGTAATACACTATTTAGAAGGTGTCGATCTAGATTATAATGATGCATCAGGATCATTTTACAATATTTCTGCAGGAGACCTAACATCTTTAAAAGTTGTAATTATAAAATCTTCATCTGACGCTAGATTTGCAAACAACAATAAACAGCAAACTTATAATCAACTAAGTCAAGCCGGAGTTGACATTACCAACTATTACGAAGTCTGTGATTATTATGGTATCAAATACTAATATTAATATCAAATCACAAAATAAACCGAAGCAAAGTCTTCGGTTTTTTTATGCATTATTATAGCTATATTTAGTAACATTGTATTTTAAAACAAACACCATTTTTAATAATGATTAACCGTAACAAAGCCTCTATTTTAAAGTGTATTATCCACAAAGTAGGAAATAAACATAACGACACTAAAAATGCCTTTTCTGAAAAAGAAATCATTTTTGATGAAGCCAGTTATGAGCTAATGGTTCCTTTTTTATTAAGACCATTTACAAGTTTAGTGCAAAGTCACAGATTTAGTCATCATGCTAATATCGAGTTAAACGAAATCAATGCGTACGCCAAATCCATTTTTGCAGACGACGAAACTTTTGTGGATGTCTCCAAAAATGTAGTTAAGCATTTATATGAGCAATCCACCTCTGCACAAATTAAAACAGGAGATGTTATTGTAGCCTATTTTGAAGGTATTGAACATAACGAAATGGTAATTGATGCTGTTGGTATATTTAAAATAGAAAATAAAACTAACTTTTTCCAAACCTATCTAGAAGACAACAGCTATGATGTATTAGTCCAAAAAGGGATTAACGCAAAAAAAGTAGATAAAGGATGTTTAATTTTAAATACAGGTGATGCAGAAGGTAAAGTTGTTTTAACCGTTGATAATAACAATTATGACGCAGCTTATTGGACAGATAAGTTTTTAAATATCAAATATGCAGATGACTATAATAGTCACACGCAAAACTACCTAGAATTATGCAAAGAGTTTTCTACTGAAATTATTAAAACAACTTACGGAGCCCAAGAGCAAAATACTTTTTTAGCCAAAACAGTTGACTTTTTTAAAGAAAATGAAATTGTTAATGTCGAAAGATTTAAAGATGAAATTTTTGAAGAAGACAAACATTTAGAGCTTTTTGAAAGTTATAAAAAAGAGTTTGAAAGCGAGCAAAATGTCTTAATTAGAAACCAATTTGATGTTTCTGAAAAAGTATTAAATAAAGAAAAAAAGAAAATTAAAACAGACATCAAGCTAGACACAAATATCCAAATTAAATTAGATATAGATGCACCAGATGCTAGTGCAGAATATCTAGAACGTGGTTATGACGAAGACAAAAAAATGCATTACTACAAAGTGTTTTTTAACGCAGAAAATTAAGCTTAAATTCAACAAGTGATTATTAGATAAACATTAAAATTTAGGGTATTTTAGTTGCTATATTAACCTAACTTAAACTCTATAATTTTTAAAATGAAAAAACTATTAATCACTTGTTTGCTATTATTAACCACAGTAGCGCAATCACAAACCTCAACCACATCACTAAAAGTTACCCAAAGCCAAGAGTACAAAGACAAAGTAAAATCTATTGACGTTATAGCCATTAACACTTCTAATTCCGGAAAAACAGGAATTGTACGTAACGGAAAAAGAGATTTTCTATTTGATGTATTTGACACTTCTTTAAATAAAACATTTTCTAAAATTGTAGAAAGTAGTAAAAAGGAAACCTATGTTGGAGACTTATTTTATGACAATCAACTAAAAGTATTTACGGTCTATGCGCCTAAAAAAGACAAACGTATTATTTATTGTCACACTTTAAATTTAGAAACAGAAGCTTATACTAAAACAACCATTTTTAGTACTGAAGTAGAAAAAAAGCAAAGCTTATTTGGTTCAAGAAAAAAACACAACACTAGTTTTGCATTATCTCCAAACGGAAACTACTTTGCTATAGCGACAGACAATATCCGTAAAAATAAAAACTCATATACCATACGTGTTTTTGATGCCAAAACTGAAAAATTAATTTTCACTAAAGCATACCAAGAAGACGTTAAACGTACTTTTAATCACAACGATTTATATATAGATGACCAAGCCAACGTGTACTCTCTTGGTAAATTGTTTTTAAATGGTAAGCGTAATAAAAAAATAAATGGAGATGCCAACTACCAGTTTTCGTTAAATAAAATAACCAAAGACAAAAACACTGAGCTATTACTTGATTTAGAAGATGAGCACATTCAGTCTTTAAATATTTCAGAAAACAAAAACCAATTACATCTTATTGGATTTTACTCAGAATTAAATGTTGGAAGAATTAAAGGTGGATGTGATTTTGAAATAGACACAGATAATTTAACCGTTAAATCTAAAAAAGTACAGGCTTTACCAAAACAAGTGTATGAAGACTTATATGGTTACAGAACTGCAAAACGCAAAAACAAGAAGAAAAAAGAATTAAGAAATTTTGATGTTGACTATGTATTAAAAGATAGTAAAGGTGGTACATTTTTAATTGCTGAAGAGTTTTATATCACACAAAACTATGTTCAAACAGGTACAGCTGGTGGTTATTGGCAGACTGTTTTTCATTATGACGACATCTTAATTTTAAAGTTTAATCCTGATGGTGACCTTACTTGGGGAAGAAGTGTTTTTAAAAGATCTACCTCTCCTTCATACAATGCGTTTTTAAAAGACGATCAATTGCATATTATATTAAACTCTGGTAAAAATCTAACTGAAAAAAATGATGGAAGAACTAAAGTGTCTAAAGGATGGTTTGAATCTTCATCT
Source organism: Olleya sp. ITB9 (assembly GCF_001315805.1). Classification (NCBI taxonomy): domain Bacteria; kingdom Pseudomonadati; phylum Bacteroidota; class Flavobacteriia; order Flavobacteriales; family Flavobacteriaceae; genus Olleya; species Olleya sp. ITB9. The sequence continues at coordinate 8,775 of NZ_BCBW01000051.1, read as the reverse complement.
TTATATGATTTTGAATATAGTAATAATGGAGACGTTAAGTACAACAAAATTCAAGATAACAGAGGCAACGAGTTTTACTTACCGTATTACGGAACATACCAATTAGATAAATTTATCATGATGAGTGATGGACGTCGTAAAAAAACGTTTATGACTTTAGAGTAGTCTCACTTATATTTATTATGAAGTAAAAGGATGTTTTTACGGTGAAAATTCACTTAAAAAACATCCTTTTTTATTCTAGTCAATAGTATTGCTAATTGCTATTTTACAAAAGTAGCTTCAAACAAATTACTAAAGTGTTTTAATATTTTAGCTTTAACTTCAGCTTCATCAACTACTTTAACACCTAATTCTACATTTAAGGATGCAACCGCTTTGCCTCTAATTCCGCAAGGTATTATATTATCAAAATACCCTAAGTTAGCATTTACGTTTAATGCAAAACCATGCATTGTTACCCAACGACTAGCTCTAACACCCATTGCACAAATTTTACGTGCAAAAGGTGTCCCTACGTCTAACCATACACCAGTTTCTCCTTCACTACGTGTTGCTTTTAAACCGTATTCGTCAAGTGTTAAAATTATAACTTCTTCTAAAAAACGCAGGTATTTATGGATATCTGTAAAAAAGTTATCTAAATCTAAAATAGGGTAACCAACAATTTGTCCTGGACCATGATAAGTAATATCACCTCCTCTATTAATTTTATAAAATGTAGCTTCCTTTTGTTTTAGTTGTGCTTCATCTAAAAGTAAATTGGACAAATCACCACTTTTACCTAAAGTATAAACATGAGGATGTTCTACAAATAAAAAAAAGTTATCGGTTTCTAAACCTGCAGCTTCTCTCCTATTTTTTATTTTGGTATCTAAAATTGCTTTAAATAATTCCTCTTGATAATCCCAAGTCTCTTTAAAGTCTTTTGTACCTAAATCTTGTAATGTTATTGCTTTATTCATCTAAAAAAATAATATAGCAAAGATACAATTTATCTTTCAGGATTATTCAATATTATCAAAGCTGCTAACACTCCAGGAATCCATCCTAAACACCATAAAATAAAAACAATTAAAATAGAGCCACAACCCTTACCTATTACAGATAATGGAGGACAAATTACACACAATAAAACGCGCCAAAAAGACATGATTAAAATTTTAATAGATTGATGATATACTTATTTGACGTTAACACTTATTTTTTGTTACAAACCATTATCTTTGTGCCTTAAATTTATTTACAATAAAACTATGTCACAATTATCTGAGCAAGAGCTCGTACGTAGAGAAAAACTTGCCAAGTTACGCGAGTTAGGTATCAATCCTTATCCAGCAGATTTATTTCCTGTAACAGAAAATTCTAAACAGATTAAACAGGAATTTAAAGAGGGCAAACAGGTTGTTATTGCTGGTCGTTTGATGTCAAGACGTATACAAGGTAATGCTAGTTTTGCCGAGTTGCAAGATAGCGAAGGACGTATTCAAGTCTACTTTAACAGAGACGAAATCTGTACAGGTGAAGACAAAACACACTACAACACTGTATATAAAAAGCTTTTAGATATTGGTGATTTTATTGGTATTGAAGGTAAGTTATTTACAACTAAAGTTGGAGAAAAAACAGTTTTAGTAAAAGACTTTAAAGTATTAAGTAAAGCCTTAAAACCATTACCTCAACCTCGTGTTGATGCAGAAGGTAAAGTGCATGATGCTTTTACAGATCCAGAACAACGTTACAGACAACGTTACGCAGATTTAGTAGTTAATCCACATGTAAAAGACGTGTTTATTAAACGTACTAAATTGTTTAACGCTATGCGTGACTTTTTTAATACTTCTGGTTATTTTGAAGTAGAAACTCCTGTTTTACAACCTATTCCTGGAGGTGCAGCAGCAAGACCATTTGTTACTCATCATAACAGTTTAGACATACCATTATATATGCGTATTGCTAATGAGTTATATTTAAAAAGATTAATCGTTGGTGGTTTTGATGGTGTTTATGAGTTTTCTAAAAACTTCCGAAATGAAGGAATGGATAGAACACACAATCCTGAATTTACAGCAATGGAAATTTATGTAGCCTATAAAGACTACAACTGGATGATGGATTTTTGCGAAAAACTTTTAGAGCATTGTGCAATTGCAGTAAACGGAACATCTGAAGCAACTTTTGGAGAACACAAAATTGACTTTAAGGCACCATACGCAAGAGTGACTATGGCAGACTCTATTAAACATTTTACAGGTTTTGATATAACAGATAAATCTGAAGATGAAATAAGAACTGCTGCCAAAGACATGGGAATTGAAGTTGATGCAACCATGGGTAAAGGAAAGCTTATTGATGAAATTTTTGGTGAAAAATGTGAAGGTAACTACATACAACCTACCTTTATTACAGACTACCCAAAAGAGATGAGTCCTTTATGTAAAGAGCACAGAGATAATCCAGAATTAACTGAGCGTTTTGAACTAATGGTTTGTGGTAAAGAAATAGCAAATGCTTATTCTGAGCTTAACGATCCAATTGACCAACGTCAACGTTTTGAACACCAATTAAAATTAGCCGAAAAAGGAGATGACGAAGCTACAGAGTTTATTGATCATGACTTTTTACGTGCTTTAGAATACGGAATGCCTCCTACATCAGGAATGGGAATTGGTATGGATAGATTAATCATGTTTTTAACAAACAACCAATCTATTCAGGAAGTTTTATTTTTCCCACAAATGAGACCAGAGAAAAAAGCATTACCAATGACTGATGAAGAAAAAGCTGTATTTGCATTACTTAAAGCCAATAATCCAATTGATTTAAATACTTTAAAACAGCAATCTGGATTAAGTAATAAAAAGTGGGATAAAACCATAAAAGGTTTAACCAAATTAGGCGTTGCCAAAGTAAACAAAACTGACGATGAACTATTTGTAGAAGTTGTTTAACTAAAATAAATAACCAAATTGGTTTAAACAAAAAAAAGGAACTACAGTTATGTAGTTCCTTTTTTTATTATAATGCCTATTTACGAGGGTAAATTCTTTATAAAATTTTTAGATAAGAATTTATAGTACCAATTTTTATTAGAAAGTTTTATCCCTATATGCCTTGATGTTTTAATTTTAGACACAATGTAAATACTTCTTATAATTACTACAAATACAAGTACTAGAATTAAAAATATCATCAAATTTGAAAACGTCATAGGTTTGCATTCTTAATTATCTTTAATAAAATTAACACACCAACAACCAGTTAACTATTACAAAACTCTTAATGTTACTTAAATTCGATGATTGGTTGTTTTTACAGACCCAAAAACACCAAGCAAAAAAACAAATCAATTAATCAGGGCTTTTTTGCAAATCGACATAAGTTCCTATTGGTACGTCATTAATAAACACATCTTCTAGTACAGAATATCCATTTTTAACATAAACCAACGCATAAGTGTTATTTACCAAAGCTTGTCTGCTAGCTTTTCTGTAAGCCACTTCAGCTGGATATGCTTTACTTTCTTCCATATAAAATCTGTTAAAAGGCAACATAAATTTAATAATATTACTTTTTTGATAATAGCCATAAGTTTGAGCTATTACAAAATCGTCATCGGTATTTATTTTAAATGGACTTACAGTTTTTACAGCAGCATAACCTAAACTATCCGTTTTTAGATACACATAAATATCGCTATTATTTTCCCATATTGTAGTTGTTTTAGCTTTATTCATATCAAAAGACAAAGTTATGTACTTCCCTCTAAAAGGATCTGTTGGATCAATTGGACGTGTTTTAAATTTATAAGCTGTTCCTGAATTTAAAACAGATTGGTTATTAAAAACCATGGTAGCTGGCACACTTAATTGAATTAAAGCCAAAACCACAAAAAGTATAAATAGATATATTGTTTTCATCTTAATTATTTAAAGATTTATATGATTTGATCTCTGCTTTTTAAGCATAAAGTAATTTGCACTAAAAAAACCGACACCTATAGTTATAAATAATAAACCTCGAATAACAAAGCTCATGTCTGTATCAAAAAACCTAAAACTTATTAAAGCGGTAATAATTAGCAAACCATAGTTTAAGATTCCGAAATGAGATTTATCCACTCCTACCATTACTGTCGCAATACCTAAACCAAGTATTAAAAAGTTTATTAAGACTAGTCCTACGGTTGCATAATAGCTATTTACAATAAAAACAATTAAGTATAACACAAATACATATCTAAACAAGTTAAATGGTTTTAAGCTATCTTTTATATAACTATAAACTAGAATTACTACTGTAAGTATGATTAAAAGTATTGGCACATAAAAACTTGATGCACTGTAATACTCATAATTAAAGTCTCCCGACCAATATCTATGAAAAGAAGCTAAAAGAAGTGTAACAACTACACCAAGAGATCCAATTGCTAAGTAACCGTTTTTTCTAAGTTTTAGAGTTTTTAAATAAGGTAATTGCCCAATATTGTAAAGCAACCCAAAAAACAATATAAAAACCAGATACAAAATACTGCTTGAAACGTCTAAAAAAGATCCAAACGTAATAGTCAAACTTAATGGGAACAACCAATTAAGTAAAGAAAACCCGTTAGAAGCTGCTTCGTTTTTAATGACGTTGTAATAAAAAGGAAGTAAACCAACTAACATAACCAAATACATCCATGGTATCTGTGCACTTTCAAAATACCCTACTAAACAAGCATAATAAGTTGCAAAAACAAGATGTAATACTGCCAACACTTTTGATTTTAGTAAATAAACTAAAGGTAAACATAGTGCAATCCATGTTAACAAATACCCTTCTAAGCTACCTGGCACATTATAAATCTGACCAATTAAAGCAATTGCAGCTCCTACACCAAAAAACAGAAAGACACCTGATGCTTCTTTCCATATCTGACTCTTCTTTTTAAAAATCGAAAAGCCAACTAACAATTGTCCAATCACCAAAGGGATAAAAGCCAATACCGTTTTGACCATCTTAGGCAAATAGTCCCAATTATGGGCAAATAATAATATTATTCCAGATCCTATTAATAAAGATCCTAAAACACCAAATACTACAAATAACTTATTAGGCGTGTTGGCTTCTTTAGATTCAAAGTAGCGTTCAATGCGCAATGCTGTGTCTTTGGATATGATCTGATTTTGTATTAATTCTGGTAATGTATTTACAAATTTTGTACTCATTTTTAATGGTTTTAATTAATTCAGTTTTGATTAAAAACCTCGCAACATCCGTCACGAGGCTTTGGGTTAACCATCACATTAACCAATCATCAAAACAAAACATTAAATAGTGTCCGTTTTCTCATTTACTAAAAAGGCAATATCACGCGTATTTTTTTGCACTGCAATAGCAGCAAAAAGACTTAAAGTAAATGACATACCATAAAACCCTTTTTCGCTAAGTTCTAAATCTGCATTCCACAATCCAATAACTAATAACGCGATTGCTGCCACAGACGTAAACCAGCTTATGCCATAATAAATTTCTGTAACTGGTACATTTTCTAGCTTATCTCTCACTGATTTCTGTACAGATATTACAGAGAATAAACCAAAAAGTAAGATGGTAAAATAATATCCTTTTTCATTTAGAAGCATATCTGCGTTCCATAATCCAATAGAATAAGAAACCATACCAAGACATAAAGCTGTCCAAGATGCTCCCACAAATGCTGGCGTAGGTTTAGTATTATAAGTTGTTGCCTTCGTTTTAGGCTTTTTAGACTTTTGGTCTTCATTAATTGAAACTGTTGTTTGATAATCCATATTATTTTGTTTTTGATAATTATTATATAAAATAAAGCTTGAGACCCTATGTCTCTAATTTGATAAGGTGTATAATGCTAAATTGTTTTAGACACCTAAATAACTCACTTTACTTCCTGTATGATTACTTAAGTCCGCTACATAAGATTGATAGCTGTTTATTAAATAATTCTGAATCTCCATCCTATTAGCTAGTAATACACTAAAAAATAAAACGATAAGTGTTGCTTTAAAAAATGTTTTCATGATGTTTTGATTTGTTGATTACACGACAAAGATGCAACAGGCAGAGAGTTATATAAAAACAGATTTAAAATAAAACTGACGATATATTTTATGTCTAAAAACAAAATAAACCTTATTTAAAAGGTTACTTTTAACAAAATAATGACGATTAAATGACTGATTTAAATAACCTGATTTCTACATTTTCTAATGAAGAACAACAACAGTTTATAACGTTTCTAGAAAAAAAGAACAAAAGAAGTGATACCAAAAACATACAGCTTTACAAGTTACTTCAAGATAAAGACTTAGACACATTTACCATTTGTAATACACTTTATGGCTGTCAGAAAAAAGGAGCATATCATGCCTTAAGAAAACGTTTATATCAATCTGTTATAGATTTTATAGCTAACAAACACCTAGCAGACGAGAGTACTGTAGAAATGCAATTAATAAAACTACTCATCACTGCCAGAGCCTGCCTAACCAAAAAGCAATACAAAACAGCCTATAAATTATTAGCTAAAGCTGAAACTATAGCAACAGAACATGCTTTATTTTCTATTTTAAACGAAATTTATCATACAAAAATTCAATACTCCTACTCACAACCACAAGATAAACTAGAACATTATATTACTGCCTTTAAAAATAACCAACATAATGCCTATTTAGAAGACCAACTAAACATCGTCTATGCAAAAATTAGACAAACACTTAACAACATAAACTATAAAGGTGCTGTCTTAGATCTAGAAACATTATTAAACAATACGCTAGAAGAACATAATATAAATCTAGAAAATGCTATTACATTTAAAGCACTATATCAAATTATAAGTATTGTTAGCTTATCCGCTTTTGTAACTAATGACTATTATAAAATAGAATCCTTTTTATTAAAACATTACACTTCTATAAAATCATACAAAAATCGAGTCAAACAAACTTATTATCATATTCAGATATTATACATGATTGCTAATACTTTATTTAGGAACAAAAAATTTAACGAAGCTTCGCAGTACTTAAATGCAATGGAAACACAATTAAAAAGCAATCAAAAAAAACATTATAACACCTTTATATTAAAACACAACCTTTTAAAAGGTTTAACATATAATTACACCAACCAACAAACAAAAGCTATTGCTATACTAGAAAAAAGCACTAAACTTAAACATCAAGATATAGAAAGCCAATTAGACATACACTTGTGCTTAATCATGACACATATACAACATAACGACTATAAAAAAGCTAATCAAGTTATAGCCACCTTTTATCATACAGATACTTATTACGAAACTAAAGCTGGTAAAGATTGGGTTATTAAAAAAAACTTAATAGATATTATAATACAAATAGAATTAGAGAATATTGAATTAGTAGACTCTAGACTACGTAGCTTTAAACGCCAATACTACTCCTATTTAAAACAAATTAATCAAAATCGAGTAATCACGTATTTAAGCTTTGTCCAATTATATTTTAAAGACCCAAATATTGTTACAACAGCAACCTTTAAAACTAAAGTAGAAAATGCTTTTGTGTGGATTGATGCTCAACAAGAAGATATTTTTGTAATGAGTTTTTATGCTTGGTTAAAAAGCAAAATGGAAAATAAACCACTATACACTATCACTTTAGAACTTGTAGAAATGGCTAAAACCAATGTTAATTAAAAGCTAAAAACCAACTTGCTTTTAAACTATTTTAATTTTATCAGGTCTTAGAAGTATAACATTTAAAATTTATAAAAATGAAAAAATTAGCAATTATAGCTTTAGCCTTGATAACATTTCAAGCTAATGCGCAAGACAAAAAAGAAAAGCGTCAAGACAACAGAAAAGAAAAAATGGAAAAACGTATGCAATTAGAACCAGAAGAAATGGCTGAATTGCAAACCAAAAAAATGACACTTCATTTAGATTTAACGGATGCCCAACAGAAAAAAGTAATGGCTTTAAATTTAGAACACGCTAAAAAGCGTAAAGAAGCGATGAAATCACGTCTTGAGGCAAAAGATAAAGAAGAAAAAGTAAAACCTACTAAAGAGGAAAAACTTAAAAGAGCTAACCAAAGATTAGATGATCAGATAGCTGCTAAAAGAGAAATGAAAAGCATTTTAAGCGCTGAACAATATGAAAAATGGGAAAAGTCTCAAACTAAAAGAAAACACGGAAGAAAAAAAGGTGATAAAAAAAGAAAAGGTCACCATAATAAAAAAGATAGAGATTTAGAAATGGAAGATTAACATCAATTTTCATTTCAAAGACAAAAAAGCACTGATTATCTATTCAGTGCTTTTTTTTGATCGCTAATTAAACAAAAAGTATTACATTTAAAATCATAACTTAATTAACTCTAACACCAATGAAAAAAATATTTACAATTTGTCTTTTTGTTTTTGGTTTATTTTTAGCGACTAATACTGCTAATGCACAACAAAGTTTTAGTGCAGAAGTTAACACTGCTGCACAAACAAAAACAGTTGAGATGGGTAGACTTGTTAAAGCCAATAAAACAACTCAAGAATCAATGTACATTGCATACCAAGAATTTTATGCAAAGTCAGAAACACTTAATAGTTTACATAAAGTAGGCACAAGTGGATATGCTGATTTAGAGAAGAAAATTAATGACCGTTTAGCTTCACAAATGCAAGAAGCACTTAACGAAGAACAATTCAATAAGTTTTTAGAGGCAACAGAGGTTAAACTTTAATTACTCAACAACTAAAAAAGCCGAT
>NZ_BCBW01000050.1:0-13955 GCF_001315805.1 Olleya sp. ITB9 | reverse complement strand
GCTTTTTTTATGCTTAAATTTTATTCCATTAACTAAACACAGCATCACATGCTGCAATGGTTTTATCTAAATCATCATAAGACAATGCATCATTTAAAAACCAACTTTCAAATGCACTTGGTGCTAAATAAACACCTTGTTTTAGCATACCATGAAAAAAGGTCTTAAACGTATCGTTGTTACCTTTTGCAGACGTTTCAAAATCTACAACTTCATTGTCACAAAAATGTACAGATATCATAGAACCTACTCTATTAATAGTATGTGTAACATTTCGTTTTTCTAAAACCTCAGCAATTCCTTTGTGTAAGTATTCTGTTTTTTTAGCTAAACTTTCAAAAACATCTCCAGTATTTAGTTCGGTTAACATTGCTAAACCAGCAGCCATAGCTAACGGATTTCCGCTTAATGTTCCTGCTTGATACACTGGACCTAAAGGCGCTAAATGATTCATGATTTCAGCTTTAGCTGCAAAAGCTCCAACTGGTAATCCGCCTCCAATTACTTTACCAAAACAAACGATATCTGCTTTAATACCTAATAATTCTTGAGCACCTCCTTTAGCTAACCTAAACCCTGTCATTACCTCATCAAAAACTAATAAAATATTATTAGCATCACATAATTGTCTTAACCCTTCTAAAAATCCTTTTTTAGGAGGAATACAACCCATGTTTCCAGCAACAGGCTCTATAATAATACAAGCAATTTCGTTTTTATTAGCTTCTATTAAAGCTTCAACATTTGCTAAATCATTATATTTTGCAAGCAAAGTATCTTTTGCTGTACCTTGAGTCACTCCAGGACTATTTGGAGTACCAAAGGTTACTGCTCCACTTCCTGCTTGAATTAAAAAAGAATCTGAATGTCCATGGTAGCAACCAGCAAACTTAATTATTTTGTCTTTTTTAGTATACCCTCTTGCTAATCTAACAGCACTCATACAAGCTTCTGTACCAGAATTAACAAAACGTATTTTATCAATATTTGGAACCATTGACACAGCTAATTCTGCTATCTGAGTTTCAATTTGAGTTGGCATACCAAAGGAAGTTCCTTTTTTTGCTTTATCAATTACTGCATCTACTACAGGTTGATGTGCATGACCTAAAATCATTGGTCCCCAAGATGCGATGTAATCTATTAGTTTATTATCATCTTCATCATACAAATAAGCGCCTTTTGCTTGTTTAACAAATATTGGTGTTCCGCCTACTGCTTTAAAAGCTCTTACAGGAGAGTTTACTCCTCCAGGTATTACTTGCTCTGCTTCTGCAAACAAAGCACTACTACGTTTATAAATCATAAACTTTAATAATCTTTAGGTATTGGTTTTACAAATAAAATCTGTCCGACAAATAAATCGTTATTTTCTAAACTGTTTAACGCCTTTAACTCGTTTACAGAGAGATTGTATTTTCTTGAAATGGAATATAAAGTATCACCTTTTATAACAGTATGTTTATCATTCTTTGCTGCTTGTTTACCTAAAACATCTGCATCAAACCTGTATAGTTGGTAACGCTCTATTAAACTTATTAACTTACTTGGATATTTTCTATCTGTTGCATAACCTGCTGCTCTTAAACCTTTTGCCCAACCAGAATAGTCATCTTTTTCTAAATTAAATAATTTAGAGTAACGTTTACGTCCTGTTAAAAATAACGAATGGTCTCTAAACGAATATTTTGCATTTTTATACTTTCTGAAACATTCTTGAGACGCGTCATCGTCATGATATATTTTGGCTCCTGTCCAATTATGACATTTAATTCCAAAATGATTATTAGCCTCAACAGATAATCTTCCTTTACCTGAAGCAGACTCTAGAATACCTTGTGCTAAAGTGATACTTGCAGGAATACCATATTTTCGCATTTCGTCTTGAGCAATATCACTAAATATGGCAATATATTCTTCCGTTTTATTAGCATATACTTCTGGAGTTTCTTTTACAGTTTCTTCAGCGACTATAACTTCTTTTTCCTTTGTCGTATTCTTTTTTGTTCTATTTACCTTAACTGTTCTAGGTTTTGCTTTTTTTGTTTGTACTTTTTTTGAAGTACCACAACTAACAATTAAAAGCGTTATACAAAGTATGGTTATTATTTTTTTCATTAACTATATTATTAATTGTTGTTGCTTTTGTTTTAAACGTTTGTTCATACCTTCAATACCTTGTATGCCTCCTGTATGAATTGCTAAAATTTTGGCATTGTCTTTAAAAAAACCGTTCTGAATTAATTCAAAAATACCATAAAGCATTTTACCAGTGTAAACAGGATCTAATGCAATTTGCTGCGCAGTTTTAAATTGATTTATAAACGTAACTAAATCTCCATTTATTTTAGCATAACCTCCAAAATGATAATTAGTTAGCAATTGCCAATTATTTTGTGTTGCAAATTTACTAATATCTTCTTTTAAAAAGTCGCCTTTTAAGGCAGAAAAACCTAAAACTTGTTGACTTAAACTTGAACTATTAATTAATCCAGAAAGCGTACCTCCTGTCCCAACCGAAGCGCATATGCAATCATACTGCTTATCGTTGGGAGTTAAAATTTCTTGACATCCTTTAATAGCTAAATCATTGGTCCCTCCTTCTGGTATTTGATAAAAATCTCCATACTCGCGTTTTAATTTTTCAATTAAAGACTGTGTAGATTTTAATCTAAATTGCTCACGACTTATAAACTTAAATTGCATTCCGCAAGATTGTGCAAATTTTAATGTTGGATTGTCCTGAATTTTATCATGCAACTCTTCTCCTCTAATTATACCAATGGTTTTAAATCCATAGACGCGACCTGCTTCGGCTATTGCTGCAATATGATTAGAAAACGCACCTCCAAAAGTAAGTAGCGTATCATGATTATGGGCTTCCGCGAAAGCGATATTATATTTTAATTTGCGGTATTTATTACCAGAAATAATGGGATGTATTAAATCTTCACGTTTTAAATGCAAAGTCACCTTAGTTTTAAAAGGGAGTTGTATGTTTTGATTAACACTAAGTTCTGGCCTAAATTTCATGCTTGCTAAGATACTTTAAAAATTGCCAAAAACGTCTAGTTTTTATATACTGTAAATTTGAATCGTTACAGTAAGCCTCACGCTCAAAACTAATATTTTTATATGCCTTTTGCCAATTGTTATGCTTTAAATATCTAATCAAAAACTCTAAAACATACCAAATATAAAAAGGAAGTACTAATAATTCGAGTTGCTGTTTAAGATGAATTTTTTCATGATTGATTAAACTAACACTTTGTTTTAAATGTTTGTTTTTAAGAAAAATAAACGGATAAATAGTTAATCCTGCGTACCCTTTTGGCACTAAGTATTTAGAAACAATGATCATAGTTTACACATCACAAAATGTACACCAATTTACGTTATCTTTGTGATATGAAGAAGATAATTCCTATTGAAGAAGGCGATTACTACTTAACACCTGAAGGGTATCGTTGTTTTACAGAGCAATATCACTTAAAACGTGGTTATTGCTGTGAAAGCGGTTGTAGACATTGTCCTTATGGATACAACACCAAAACTAACACAACTAATAAAAAATAAAGTCTACTTTTTTATGACATTTAAAGACCAGATATTAGAGGGTATTCCTGACCAATTACCACAACCAAAACCTTTTGATGCTAGTATTAATCATGCACCAAAACGAAAAGCCATTTTAAGTAAAGCTGAAGAGAAATTAGCTTTAAAAAATGCACTTAGATACTTTGATAAAAAACACCATAAAACATTATTATCAGAGTTTAAAAACGAATTAGATACTTATGGACGTATTTATATGTATCGTTTTAGACCTGATTACAAAATGTTTGCTAGACCTATAAATGAATATCCAGCTCAATCACAGCAAGCTGCTGCTATCATGTTAATGATACAAAATAATTTAGATTATGCTGTTGCACAACATCCACATGAGCTAATAACTTATGGTGGTAATGGAGCAGTGTTTTCTAATTGGGCACAATACAGGTTAACCATGAAGTATTTAGCCCAAATGACCGATGAGCAAACCTTAACCATGTATTCTGGTCATCCAATGGGATTATTTCCGTCGCACAAAAACGCACCAAGAGTAGTCGTTACTAACGGAATGATGATACCTAACTACTCTAAACCCGATGATTGGGAAAAATTTAATGCTTTAGGCGTTACACAATATGGACAAATGACTGCTGGTAGTTATATGTACATTGGTCCACAAGGTATTGTACATGGTACAACTATCACTGTTTTAAATGGATTTAGAAAAATTAACAAAGAACCAAAAGGGCATTTATTTGTAACTTCTGGGTTGGGCGGAATGTCTGGAGCACAACCTAAAGCTGGTAATATTGCAGGTTGTATCACTGTTTGTGCGGAAGTCAACCCAAAAATAACTCAAGTACGTTTAGATCAAGGCTGGATTGACGAGAAGATTACAGATTTAGATCAATTAGTTAAACGTGTTATACAGGCTAAAGCCGAAAAAGAAACAGTTTCAATAGCCTACCTAGGAAACATAGTTGATGTTTGGGAGACTTTTGATAAACATAATTTACATATCGATTTAGGAAGCGATCAGACCTCTTTACATAATCCTTGGGCTGGAGGATACTATCCTGTAGGTATTACTTTTGAAGAAGCTAATACAATGATGGCTAATCAACCTGATTTATTTAAAGAAAAAGTGCAAGAAACACTGCGTCGTCATGCTGAAGCAATTAATAAACATACAGCAAAAGGGACTTACTTTTTTGACTATGGTAATGCTTTTTTATTGGAAGCCTCACGTGCAGGTGCAGATATTATGGCAGATAACGGTATAGATTTTAAATACCCAAGCTACGTACAAGACATCATGGGACCAATGTGTTTTGATTATGGATTTGGACCATTTAGATGGGTTTGTGCTTCTGGAAAACCAGAAGATTTAGCAAAAACAGATGCAATAGCTTGTCAAGTTTTAGAAGAAATAAAGCAACATTCACCTGAAGAAATCCAACAACAAATGTCCGATAATATACAATGGATAAAAGGTGCACAACAAAATAAACTTGTAGTAGGGTCACAAGCTAGAATATTATATGCAGACGCAGAAGGACGTATGAAAATAGCCGAAGCTTTTAATCAAGCCATAGCAAATGGAGAGATTGATACCGTTATATTAGGTCGTGATCATCACGATGTTTCTGGTACAGATAGTCCGTATAGAGAAACCTCAAACATTTATGATGGTTCACGCTTTACTGCAGACATGGCTATACACAATGTTATTGGCGATAGTTTTAGAGGTGCCACATGGGTAAGCATCCACAATGGTGGTGGTGTTGGTTGGGGAGAAGTAATTAATGGTGGATTTGGTATGGTTCTTGATGGTAGTATAGAAGCATCAAAAAGATTAAAACAAATGTTATTTTGGGACGTAAATAACGGAATATCAAGACGTAGTTGGGCGAGAAATGACGAAGCTATTTTTGCTATTAAGCGCGCAATGGATATTGAACCTAATTTAAAAGTAACCTTACCTAATCTGGTTGATGATGATTTATTAGAACAATTATAAACCTAAATATTATCGCCATGAAAAAAATTATTAAACTATTACCTATTGCATTAATTGCAATTGTGCTAATATCTTGTAGCTCTGTTAAAGTTGCTGCAGATTACGACAAAGCTGTAGATTTTAATAACTACAAAACCTTTGCCTTTTTTAAATCAGGAATAGACAAAGCTGAAATTAGCGATTTAGATAAACGAAGAATACTTCGTGCTATTGAAGCTGAGTTACTAGCAAAAGGCTATACAAAATCTGAAAATCCTGATCTTTTAGTTAGTATTTTTACTAAATCTAATCAACGTGTTGACATATACAACAACTCTTGGGGAGCAGGAGCTTGGGGTTGGGGAGGACCACGTTGGGGATGGGGTTGGAACTCTGGATCTAATGTTACAACATCAACTCAGGGACTTTTGTTTGTTGACTTAATTGATGCTAATAAAAAAGAATTAGTTTGGCAAGGACAAGGTTCTGGTTATTTATCAAAAAACATGGATAAAAAAGAAGAACGCATCAAGGAATTTGTTGCTAAAATCATGGAAAAATATCCTCCTGGAATAGAGAAATAATTTGATAATATATTTATATCAAGGATTAATTAGTAAAAGCGACTACTTTAAAATAAGTAGTCGCTTTTTTATTTTATATCAAGTATGGCTTAGCGTGACCATTATCTACTAACCATTGGTTTAACTCTAAACCATCCTCTAATATGATATTAGCTAAATAGCGTCCATATTTACCTTGTTTATCCTTGTAAGAACGTATTGTGACTTCTTTATCCAATATCATACTTCTAACAATGTCTCTAACCTTTTTACCTTCCTCCTTTTCTTCTCCTCTCAATTCAGGAGTATCAATTCCGTAAAGACGTAATTTCATTTCTTGAGAATGTAAAAACCCTAAATCTACTAAAGCAGTTACTGTATCTCCATCATAAACTGCTATTATTTTTGCCTTATATGTATACATAACATTATTTTATATAGTTCTAAATATACAAAATAAAAAAGTCCTTAAAACTTTTGCTTTAAGGACTTTTAAATATTAAAAACTAAACTAATACTTAGTTTTTATTTTTCTTTTTAAAGTTATCAAACTCACTAGCCTTCATTTCTCTTGGCCAAGAATTGTTAGAGGTATCTACATCTGCTGTTTCTAATTTAGGGTCAACAGTAATGCTTACTATCTCTTTTTCTGTTGCTAACGTTTTACTTACTTCTTTGTCATTAAGTCTCCAGATTTGTGCTGGATACGTTTCTGTTTTAGATGTACCATCAGCGTAAGTATACTCTACAATAATAGGCATCACTAATCCACCTGGCTTTTCAAAAGTAACACTGTAAAAGAATTTTGGCTCTTTAATATTAGCTCTTTCAGCTGGAGTAAAGTTATCCATGATGTACTCGTTTAGAGTAGTTGAATTTTCTAGAGCAGATTTTCCTTTTAAATTAGCATTAAAATCTTCACTACCTTCTTCAACAAAATACACTAAAGGAGGTAAATCACTTAATTTCATACCTCTTTGCTCTGCTACTTTTTTTATTTCTGCATTAGGTTCATTTGAAACAAAATACTTTTTAACGTCTTTTACACCTATGTCAACATAATCTGTTGTGTAAAACCATCCTCTCCAGTACCAATCTAAATCTACAGCTGATGCATCTTCCATTGTACGGAAAAAATCTTCTGGTGTTGGGTGTTTAAACATCCAACGTTGTGCATATTCTCTAAAAGCATAATCAAACAACTCCTCTCCCATTACTGTTTCACGAAGTATATTTAATGCTGTACCTGGTTTACTATAAGCATTGTTACCAAATTGGTAAGTATTTAATCCTTTTGTCATAATTGGAGCAATGTAATCTTGATCTCCACCCATATATCTTACAATATTAGCTGCAGGACCACGACGTGATGGATAAGCTGTTTGTCCTTCAGATAATGCTGCTGGATACCATTTACCAAAATCTTGCTCTGCTACATATTGTACAAATGTATTTAAACCTTCATCCATCCAAGTCCATTGACGCTCGTCACTATTTACAATCATTGGAAAAAAGTTGTGTCCTACCTCATGAATAATTACGGACATCATTCCAAATTTAGTTCTATCACTATAGTTTCCGTCTTTATCAGGACGACCATAATTCCAGCAAATCATTGGGTATTCCATTCCTTGCTCTTTAGCATGAACAGATATTGCTTTGTGGTAAGGGTAATCAAAAGTCATACGAGAGTAAGACTTTAATGTACTTGCTACAGCCTTAGTAGACCAGTCTTCCCATAATGGGTTTCCTTCTTTACCATATAATGATACTGCCATGACATCTTTACCACCAATCTTAACACTCATCATGTCCCAAATGTAACGTCTTGATGTAGCAAAACCGAAGTCACGTACATTTTCCGCATATAACTTCCATGTTTTTGTTTTTGTTGACTTTGTGCTTAATTTTGCAATTGCCTCATCTTGAGTTACAATGACTACAGGCTCATCATAAGATTTTTTAGCTTGCTCATAACGTTTCATCATTTCTTTTGAGAAAACGTCTTTTCTATTTGTTAATTTCCCTGTTCCATCTAAAATATGATCTGCAGGTACTGTTATATTTACTTCAAAATTACCAAATGGCAAAGCAAACTCATCACGTCCCCAAAATTGAGAATTTTGCCATCCTTCTACATCATTATAAACAGCCATTCTTGGGTAAAACTGTGCAATTACATATGCTCTATTATCGTCTTCAGGAAAATACTCGTATCCAGAACGACCTCTTCCATTAACATGATCGTTAATATTATACCACCATTTAATTGAAAATGAAAAAGAATCACCTGACTTTAATGCTGTTGGCATTTCAACACGCATCATCGTACGGTTTATCATATGTGGTAAAGCACGTCCTTTAGAATCTTTAACTTCTTGGATATTAAAACCACCATCAAAAGCTTCTGTCAAATAGCTATTAGCAAAACGTCCTGGTGTTGTTGCTGGTTGTGCAGAGTCATCGCTAATTAAAGGTGTTTTAGAATCTTTAGCACGCATATTTTGATCTAACTGTACCCATAAATAATTTAAGTTATCTGGAGAGTTGTTAGTATATGTTATGGTTTCAAAACCTGATAATTTTGCATTTACATCATCAAGTACTAAGTCCATTTTGTAATCTGCCTGTTGTTGATAGTAGGCAGCACCTGGAGCACCTGAAGCTGCTCTGTACATATTAGGTGTTGAAAACTCTTCATACAACTGCTTAAACTTATTGTTGTTGCTGTGACCTTGTTGAGGTTCTTTTTTGTCTTTCTTTTGGTCTTGCGCAAAGGCACTAACAGACACAAAAAGTGCCGAAAGAAATAGATACTTTAATTTTTTCATTTTGAGTGATTGTTACTTTAAGAACGTGAATTTAACAAAAATTAACGTTGTCTAAAGGCTTTGTTAAAAGTTTAACAAACCTTTATCTTTTTCAGGAATTAAAACAAAAGTCTTGTTTTTTCCGTTAATATTATTTCTGACAATATTTTTTTGATCTGGAAACACATCAAATAACACAGTGTTTTTTACCTCAAAACTATTGATTGCTTTGACATTTTCGATTTCTAGATAACAATAAACGATGTCATCATCATACTCTTTACCAATAAAAGCTAAGGTTTTTGGAGTGTTATTAATGTTTATCTCCAGTTTTTGAAGTAAGTACTTTTTAATATAACCATCTATTAAAGTTTCATCTTTACCATCATTTAAAACAATAGTTTTATCGTAACGTTTACGTAACAATTTTTCAAAATCATCTACAAATATTCTTGTTATTATCTGAACAGATTGTTTATCTTTAACATACTCTATTTGAGTTATACTAACATAATATTTATGTACTGCAGTAAATGAAAACAGTGTAAATAAACTAAATATTAAAAGGTATTTTATGGGCTTCATGAAGGGTTATTTTGTTACAAATTTAACGGAATAGAAACAAAAAGCATTCCAATTATTGCTTTATTCTTTTTCTGATAAATTTTGTTTGTATTGCTTTAATTTCAGTTTAAAAAAAGCTAATGCTTCTAGGTTACTTTTACCACACTTCTCTTTAAATAATGGATCTTCTTGTACAAAATAAAAGAACTCGACATGGTATTTTTTATCCAATGGATTAGTTTTAAAAAAATCTTCAGCTAAATCATTTTTCAACCTTACTAATAAAGCATCATTATTTTCAAGTTTCACCATCTGCTTTAGCTTTTTAGTACGACCTGTTATAGTATTTAAAAGTTTATAAAAATTAACTGCTGCTCCTAAACCGACATATACAAATTTTCCATGATCGGCTTCATATAGTTGTTTTTGGACATGTGTTTTTTGTTTTCCTTGGTAACCAGGTATACCAACATCATAAAAGTTGATTTTTGGTTTTGCTGTTGAATTTGAAATATCGTCGCTTAAATTCCCTGACAAGGGTTTAGTTATAAAGACCTCATCTAATTGATTGGTAAAAACCTCTAAAGTTACATTTAATGTTTTTGAAAGTACATCCTGTTTTGTTACCACTTTAACCAACATTTTGTATTGTACGGAAGTAAAAACTATGGTATCATTTAATTTAGCTTTTATTTTAAACTCACCTTGTTTACCAGACGTTGCATTAGTTAATGCTGTTTTATTAAGTATATGAATATTTTCTACATTATCTTCACCAGTTACAACACCTGACAACTCTACTGTTTGAGCTAGTAAAGTTGAATTAACTAACAACACTAAAAGACCAATTATTAGTTTAGTTTTTTTCAATAGTAGCCTTTAAAAATTGCTTACTCTGACCGTTTAAATGCTCTATTAATTGCATTTCTTTACCTTTTACTAATAAATCAGTATCAAAATTATTTTTTTGAACAAATGCAATAAAAGCTTCTACTTGATCTTCAGGAATTTTAAAATTAACAGTATAATATTCGTGTTTATACATATCACTTAAATCGTTTGAAGTTTCAATTGTTTGTATCTCTGCCGAAGACTTCTTTTTATCTTTCTTTTTAAAAATTAAATTGACCAATCCACCAATAATAGCCATTCCATCTGCTTGATATCTAATTCTTTCGTTTTGATTCATTGCTGCTAAGTTTTCAACTTTACTATATTCATCGTTAGAAAACTCATAAAAACTTATATCATTGACTCCAAAATAAATAGCGTCTAAATCTGGATTAAACGTTTTTACATTAGCTACGTCTTCATTTAAAACACCTGTTAAATCATAGGGTAAGATCACAACCTCGTCTAATTTATTTACTTGCTCTACTAAATAAACATTCATTTGCTTATTTTCAATAACTTCTTGAGCTATAACGACGTTAAAATCTTTAAACTGTAATGCAGATACATTTATCCTGTCGTTTAACATGACTTTAATTTTAAACTCCCCTTTTTGGTCAGTGACTGCACCTCTATTTGAAGAGGAATTGTAAACTGTAATCCCTTCTAAATCGGGAGAATCGATAATAATTTTTCCTGTAATTTCGACTCTAGTTGAGTCTTGAGCGTAAGAAAAACCTACAATTAATGTAAAGAATGCTAGTAATTTTAATTTCATAATGGCTGATTTTAAGTAAAATAAAAACTTTTACTCTTAATTTTAATCTAATTGCTATATAATCTTTTGTTAAAAGCTACGATTAATTAAATTTACAAAAACTATTTTTATGAAGCAATTACTAATTGCAAGTACCTCTACCCTTCATTCAGGATCATATTTAGACTACTTAATGGAGGACTTAAAAATTCATTTTAAAAATATAAATGAAATTGTTTTTATACCCTATGCAAGACCAGGAGGCATCTCTCATGATGCTTATACAAAAAAAGCAAATGAAGCTTTTAATACCATAGGAATTACTGTAAAAGGGTTACATCAATTTGAAAATCCAATTGAAGCTATTAAAAATGCTAAAGGGATTTTTACAGGAGGCGGAAACACTTTTGTATTGGTTAATGCTTTATATAAACATAATTTATTAAATACCTTAACTAGTATTATTAATGATGGTATACCGTATTTAGGGACAAGTGCAGGAAGTAATATTTGTGGCCTAACCATGCGCACTACTAATGACATGCCTATTGTTTATCCTCCTAATTTTAAAACTTTAGGATGTGTGCCTTTTAATATAAATCCACATTATTTAGATCCTGACACCAATAGTAAACATATGGGTGAAACTAGAGAAACGCGTATAAAGGAGTTTCATAAATTTAATACTCAACCTGTTGTTGGTTTGCGTGAAGGTAGTTGGTTAGAAGTTAAAGGCGCTTCAATACAATTAAAAGGAACGCTAAATGCTAGAATTTTTGAATATGAAAAAGAACCTTATGAAGTAGAAACTGGTACTTTTTTAAACGAATTAAAATAAAAATCAAAAAATTAACCGTTTACTATTTTAATTTAAATTCATCCCTCTTTTGACAATACTTACACCTACCTACACTTTTCAAAATTTAACTTTAACCCATAAAAAAAGCTCCATCGTTATGATGAAGCTTTTGAGCGAGAGACCAGGTTCGAACTGGCGACATTCAGCTTGGAAGGCTGACGCTCTACCAACTGAGCTACTCTCGCATTTCCGTGGGCAAAAATAGTAATTATTTACAATCTACAACTATAAAACAGAAATTTTATTTCTCTTTTAATCGATTATTTTAACACTTTATCGATAACTAAAACCTAACCACCTGTTACAACGTAAATTATATTAAATCCATATTATTTTAGAGAAAATTCCCCTTATTATGAAAAAATTATTATTAATATTAACTATACTACTGACTACCAATTTAATGGGACAGGTTAAGATAGGAGACAATCCTCAGACCATTGATCAAAATTCTTTACTAGAATTAGAAAGTGCTGACAAAGTTTTAGTAGTTACTAGAATTTCTAACGCTGAAATGATTGCCTTATCCCCTTTAAATGGTGCCATTATTTATAACACAGACGAAAACTGCTTGTTTCAATACAATAATTCTACATGGACAAGTTTATGTGTTGATGTTATGGCAAATGAAACCATAACTGCTTTAATGGATAATAATGATGGTACAATTAGTTATACAAGTGAAGATGGCTCGGTTACAACAATTATTAAATCAGCATTAACAGATAATGGAGATGACACTTATACATTTAATAATGGTAACGGAAACCCTATTACTTTGGATGTCTCTGCATTAGAAACATTAACAACTTTAGTTGACAATGCTAATGGTACATTTACTTATACCTCTGAAAATGGTACTACAACAATAATAGATACAAATAGTGCGGAAACACTAACAACAATAGCCTTTAATGCTGACAACACTAATATAGATTATACTGACGAAGATGGTGTAGTGACTCAATTAGATTTATCTAACATTGTTGATAATCTAGAATCTATAACAACTATCATTGATAATAACGATGGCACTTTTACTTATACTGATGAAGAAGGAGTAACAACAACCCTTGATGTTGCTAACATGGAATCTCTAACTTCTGTTGCTTTAAACATCGACAACACTAACATCGATTATATTGATGAAGATGGTGTTGTAAGCCAATTAGACTTATCAGCAATCGTTGCTAACTTAGAAGCATTAACGACTATTGCTGACAATAATGATGGAACTTTCACCTACACTGATGAAGATGGTCAAACGACTATTATTGACGTTGCTAACCTAGAAACTTTAACTACCATAGAAATAGATCCAACAAACAATATTATAACTTATACAGACGAAGAAGGGAACCCTAATAATATCGACTTAACACCTTACTTAGATAATACTGATAATCAAATCATTTCTTCTACGGTAACAACTCCACTTGAAGAAGTAAACGTTGCTCTTGAAGATGGTGGAAATATAGATATTAACATACAAGATGCTGATGCAGATACTACTAACGAATTGAATACAGACATATCATTTAATGGAACTGAACTAACTATTACTGATGCTGGTGGTGATCAATCTATTAACTTATCATCACTAACCTCTAGTGTATTACCAACTGTCACATCAGGAAATACAATAGCAAACCACTCTTCCGGAAATGGAACAAATGTTGAAATCAAAGAAACAATAACAACTCTTATTGATAATGGGAATGGAACTGTTACTTACACAAACGAAAGTAATCAAACTACAACTGTTGGCATAGTTGGACCACAAGGTCCTGCTGGAGCAGATGGAAACGATGGTGCTGATGGTGTTGATGGAGCAGTTGGTCCTCAAGGTCTTCAAGGAATTCAAGGCGAAACTGGACCGCAAGGTCCTGCTGGAGCAGACGGAAACGATGGTGCTGATGGTGTTGATGGAGCAGTTGGTCCACAAGGTCCTCAAGGG